>WGEI01000102.1 GCA_015492875.1 Anaerolineae bacterium
ACAGACCATCTGATTATCATGTTCACAGGGGCGATGATTGTCACTGCGGCGGTGCTCTATTTCACCGCAGTGCAAAACGAGAGCGCCAGCAATATGATCATCTTTTTGCAGATGACGCCTGTTTTCACGCTGATATTCGCCACTATTTTCTTGCAAGAGCGGCTGACGCCCCAGCAATTGATTGGCTTCATCTTGATATTTGGCGCGGCGTTCACCGTATCGGCATTGTCTAGCCGCCAGACGGCGGGGAAGTTCAAACTTTCGCGCGGGTTTTTGTTGATGATTATCACCACCATCATCTTGGCCAGCAATGGCATTCTGCTGAAATTTGCAACGGGGACGGTGGGCGGCACATCGCTATTGGGCTATGAGGCGGCGGGCAAAGTGGTGGGCGGCGTGATGTTGTATTTATTTGTGCCGCGTGTGCGCCATGCCTTTAACCATAGCTTGCGCGAGATGCGTAGTACAGGCTTCTTGGCCATTTCGCTCAATGAGATATTTTTTGTCATCGCCAGCACCTGCACCTTGCTCGCCATCAGCGCGGGGCCGGTGACCTTGGTGAGCGTTTTGGGCAGCACACAGGTTTTCTATGGCGTGCTGTTGAGCGTGTTGCTGATGCGGGTTGCGCCCCAAACATTCAAGGAAGATGTCAGCCGCCGCGGGCTTTCGTTGAAATTAGCGGGCGCGGCGGCAGTTGTCTTGGGGATTGTGCTCTTGAGTTGAGGCTGGCGCTGGTTGGCTGCCCCTGTTGCTTGCTGGCGGTTAAGGCCTCACCTCTGGCACAGCGTCACAATCTCCCCGCTCTCGAACTGCTATACCCTATCACTGTCACAAAACTCGCTTTGCGTTTTGGGGGCGTATGCTACAATAGCGGCCATGACGCATGTACAGAACATCCTCTTTTGCTCCAGCTACAGCACGTTGGGCGGCGGCGAAACGTGGCTGCTGACGCTGGCCGAACAGTTAGACCCAAGGCGCTACCAACCGCACTTGCTGGTCAATGGCGAGGGTGCATTAGCGCAACGCTGGCGGGCGCGGGGTTGGCCTGTCCACCTTGACCATTGGCGCGGTGCGAGCACCTATTTTGTGCCAGCGATTTACGCCCGATTTCCCATCCGCCAACGCATTGCGCGCCTGATTGATGAGCAGGCTATCGCGGCTATCCATAGCGACTATCACACGCTGCCCTTCGCCGCCGCTGCCGCCGCCCAGCGCCATATCCCGCTATTGTGGACATGCATGGGCTGGTGGTTTCGGCCTAAGTGGTGGCAACGGGGGTTCTTCCGTCAGATTGGCCATATCTTCGCCCATTCGCAGGCGATTAAAAAAGGCTTTCTGGGCGAGCCGCCTTTCATGCCGCCAGAACGTGTTGAGGTGCTCTACCCCGGCGTGGATACGGCGCGCTTCCGACCCGATGGCGGCAAGGTGCGGGCGCGCTTTCAACTGAATGTGCCGCAAGATGCGCCGTTGGTGGTGATGGTGGCGCGCTTTCAGGATGTGAAGGGGCATGACACTTTTCAGGCGATTGCGCGGCAGGTGGCGCTACAAATGCCAGAAACGCGCTTTTTGGTGGCAGGGGGGTATGCCCAAACGGAGGCTGATAGGCGCTACCAACAGGCAATTTTGCGCGCCCACCAACAAGACCCGCTGTTGAAAGATAGGTTGCGCTATTTGGACGAGGTGGAGGCGGTGGAGCGGCTCTATGCGGCGGCGGATGTGGTGGTTGTGCCCTCGCGGTTCGAGAGCTATGGCGTGGTCAATATCGAGGCGATGGCTAGCGGCGTGCCTGTCGTGAGCACCAATCGTGGCGGCCCAACAGAGACGGTTATTCATGGCGAGACGGGCTATCTATGCGCGCCGGAGGATACGGCGCAGTTTGCGGCCTATGTCATTCAGCTGCTGCGTGATGAGGCGCTGCGGCAAGGCATGGGGCAGGCCGCCCGCCAACATGTTGAGGCGCACTTCAGCGCACAGGGCAACGCGCGCCAATTCACCAATGCGCTAGAGCGGTTGCTAAGTTGATTGCTGTGCCCGTTGAACATTAAGGGCTAATAAACGGCTTAATATCTCCTCTTCATCGTCAAGAACGTCAATATCCCAGCCATAAGCGCGGCACACAGCTTCATCAAGCGCGCGATGCAATGCATCAAGGCGAGGGGCAAAATCGCCAGCGCTCGGTTTCACACGTATTTGTTTTTCGCCTCGATAGACTGCTAGCGCATTATATAAGTTCGTCAGTGTGCGGTCTTTTCGCGAACGGGTTACATCTATACCTTCTCGTACACCAACCCGCCCCTCAAGCCAAGCCTGCCGTTCTTCATGTAACTGTTGAGCCGCCATGGCTACCGTTTGATAAGTGGCGGCCTGAATATCTTCCTGACCCGGCGGCCAGGGCAGGGGAAATGTTTCGAAAGTGGTGGTATGCGTATAACGGGCGTCATTCCCCTTACCAAGCCAACTACCTAACCTTAACGCCCACACTTCGTGAATTTTGCTGTGCAATACGCCGAAAAAATAGTCATCATCACGAGCAAAAACAATGAGTTGATCACTTGGGAAAAACTTTGATTGAGTATAAAACCAAACAAATAACCGATGTTCAGCTGTTCGAGGTGATACGATATAACGCTCAAAATTATTCAAAATACTTCTTATGCTAGGAGATCGTTTAATATGTAACCACCACATTTCCCTTTCTGTAGAACAAACTGAAGCTAAATAACTAAATGGTGATTGATATTGTTCTGCAATCTCACGAGGAGTATCTAAACCAAAATCAATGATATATTTATCTCGAAAAACATTAACAACATCTTCACCAGAATAATATGGGTATATAAC
>WGEI01000103.1 GCA_015492875.1 Anaerolineae bacterium
AGCCAATATCATACGCCCAGCCATCACCGCCGATAATCCACAGGCTGCGTTTCACTAGGGCATCTGCAATCGATAGCAGGCGTTGCGCTTCTGGCTTATCGCTATTCGCTAGTCGCTGCTTCAGAATGGCGATACGCTCACGCTGTTCCTGAATATCAGCTTCATCTTTTTGCTCGGCGGCAAGAATCGCTTCCACCAGTTCCGAACCCACTTCATTGACAAGTGTCATCAACAGTTCGCGGGCATATTGTTCTTGTTTGTCTAGGGCGACGCGCATACCCAGACCAAACTCAGCATTATCTTCAAACAGCGAGTTTGACCATGCCGGGCCGCGCCCATCCTTGTTGTGCGACCAAGGCGTTGTTGGCAAGTTCCCGCCATAAATCGAAGAGCAACCCGTTGCATTGGCCACAATTGCGCGGTCACCAAAAAGCTGTGTCATGAGCTTGATATACGGCGTTTCGCCACAGCCAGCACACGCGCCAGAGAACTCAAACAGTGGTTGCATCACTTGTTGTTGGCGAACGCTCGTTGTTTTAATCTTGGTGCGGTCATATTCTGGCAAGCTCAGGAAGAAGTCCCAATTTTCCGCCTCTTGCTCCCGCAGTGGCAGTTGTGGCTCCATGTTAATGGCCTTACGCCCCACGGCGGATTTGTTCTTCGCGGGGCAAACATCAACGCAAATGCCGCACCCTGTGCAATCTTCCGGCGCTACCTGAATGGTATATTTCAGTCCCGCCCATTCCTTATCGCGTGCATCCGTTACGCGGAAGCTCTTCGGTGCGCCTTCCAGCGCCTCTTCTTCAAACACTTTGATGCGAATAGTCGCGTGCGGGCAAACCATCGCACATTTGCCGCATTGAATGCAAACTGCTGGGTCCCAAATGGGGATTTCTTGCGCTAGATTTCGTTTTTCCCATTGGGTTGTGCCAGAAGGATATGTGCCATCAACTGGCAGCGCGCTCACTGGTAGCTCATCGCCGCGCCGCGCAATCATCGCGCCAATGACATCACGCACGAATGGTGGCGCGGTTTCTGGCACTGGTGGTGGCATGCTGATTGTGCTCGTAACACGCTTCGGCACTTGAACCTCATGTAAGTGGTCTAATGTCGCATCCACCGCTTGCAGGTTCATCTTGACGATTTCTTCGCCCTTTTTGCCATATGTCTTATGAATGGCATCCTTGATTGCGGCAATCGCTTCATCTTTGGGCAATACGCCAGAGATGGCGAAGAAGCAGACCTGCATCACGGTATTAATGCGCCCACGCATACCTGCTTCGCGCGCCACTTTATACGCATCAATTACATAGAAGCGCACATTCTTCTCAATGATGGCTTCTTGTGTTTCACGCGGCAATTGATTCCAAACATCATCGGGGCCATATGGCGAGTTAAGTAGGAACACGCCGCCTTCTGTTATGTTCTCTAGCATATTAAAACGTTGTAGGAAAACGAACTGATGGCAACCTACAAAGTTCGCCGTGCCCAACAGATACGTTGAGCGGATGGGGTGGGGGCCAAAACGCAAATGCGAAACCGTGACAGCGCCCGCTTTCTTACTATCGTAGACGAAGTAAGCTTGCGCCCAGTTATCGGTATTCTCGCCGATAATCTTAATCGAGTTCTTGTTCGCCCCAACCGTGCCATCAGAACCCAACCCGTAGAACAGCGCCCGAATAACTTCATCGGGTTCTATATTGAAATTCGGGTCATAAGGTAGGCTGGTCTCGGTGACATCGTCATGAATGCCAATAGTGAAATGATTTTTTGGCTGTTCTGCTAGTAAGTTGTCAAAGACGGCTTTCACCATGGCTGGCGTGAACTCTTTTGAAGATAGGCCATAACGCCCGCCAACAACCAGCGGCATTTCCGCAAACGGCGCTTCTCCCTTGCCCACACTTTCATAAAGCGCATTGACCACATCCAAATATAACGGTTCGCCCGCGCTGCCGGGTTCTTTAGTACGGTCTAACACCGCAATAGCGCGCACATTAGCGGGCAATGCTTGTACAAAGCGCGCAATGTCGAATGGGCGGAACAGGCGCACTTTTAAGACGCCAACTTTTTCGCCCTGCGCGTTGAGATAGTCCACTGTTTCATGAACCGCCTCTGCACCAGAACCCATCAGTACAATGACCCGTTCCGCATCTTCAGCGCCATGATAGTCATAGATGCGGTATTGGCGTCCGGTGAGTTCTGCAAAGCGGTTCATCACCTCCTGCACAATGCCCGGTGTTGCCAAATAGAACGGGTTAGCGGCCTCTCTCGCTTGGAAGTAAACATCAGGATTTTGCGCCGTGCCCCGTATAAATGGATGTTCTGGGTTTAAGGCGCGTTCACGATGGGCTAAAACATCCGCCTCATCAATCATCACCCGCATCACATCATCGTCAATGAGCGCGATAGTGTTAATTTCGTGCGATGTTCTGAAACCATCGAAGAAGTGTACGAAAGGCACGCGCGCTTTTAGCGTGGCTGCATGAGCGATTAACGCTAAATCGTGCGCCTCTTGTACCGAGTTGGACGATAATAGCGCAAAACCCGTTGTCCGCGCTGCCATAACGTCGCTATGGTCGCCAAAAATAGATAACGCCTGCGCAGCGATAGAGCGCGAGGCAATGTGAAATACCGTCGGGGTGAGTTCGCCCGCTATCTTGTACATATTGGGCAGCATCAAAAGCAGCCCCTGCGACGCGGTGAACGTTGTAGTAAGCGACCCCGCTTGCAATGCACCATGCACAGCTCCTGCTGCGCCGGCCTCACTTTGCATTTCTACCACTGAGGGAACTGTCCCCCACAAATTTGGCTTGCCTGCGGCTGACCAAGCATCTGCCCATTCACCCATTGGTGATGCCGGTGTAATCGGGTAAATGGCGATTACTTCATTCAATTTGTAAGCCACACGCGCCACTGCTTCATTACCATCAATGGTTGTGTACGTGTGTTCTTCCATTGTATAAACTCCGCCTGTCTACTAGGCGCTGATAAGTTGGACATCTTCTTTTTTAATCGATATTGCCCATTCACACAGCCGAAGTTCATCCCCGAAACCGTAGATGAATGTCACATATTTCTATTGATGACAAGCTCCAAGATGTTTTCTAGGGTCTCATATGAAAAATGCTTCAAGCCTATTTGGTAATTGTGCTCCACAATCTCTTCGCAAAGGGCGTCATCATCCAATAACTTCCGTGTTTGCGCGACTACGTCATCCGTAATGTTATAGTGAAATTCAACAGCTCGTATGCCTGCGGTACGTATATCTGCTGAATATACAGGATAGGTATGGACGACAAACGGCTTGCGGAAATATACCGTTTCAATTAAAGCATTCCCGAACCCCTCAATGACGCTGGGATAAGTGATTAACCGCGCATGTGGATAAATGTCCCAAAGTGTAAACACCTTATGCCCGTTACGCTCTCCGCGCACATCATCCACATAATCGGCAATAAATTGATAACGAACGCCAGACTGTGCTGCGTACTCTAATAACCATTCCCCATATCCGTCGGCTTCATCTCCTTCATAACCCGTTATTAACAGGATAACCCGCCCATCATCGAGCTTTCTCACCAGTTCAATGGCTTTTTCAATCGCTTTGCGCCGCACTACTCGCGTTGGCTGCAAAATGATGATGTCATCCTCACTCAATCCAACTTCATGGCGAAAACTTTGGGCATAACTATCTGGCTCAGGCGGTGGCGTCCGAAAATCAAACACATTTGGCGTATAGGTGGCACGAATGCCCCTGCGCGAATACAGCTCACGTTTGGCTATGGTGCTAATGACCAAAT
>WGEI01000104.1 GCA_015492875.1 Anaerolineae bacterium
ATGTTGACCCCGCCCTTTTCGAGCAGGAACGCATCGTATTCAACGCGGGCGATCGGCGCTTCTCGGTCGCCATGCGCGCGGCGGATTATCAGGCGCTGGTACAGCCGGAAGTTGTCGCACTTACTTAGTTGTTACTACTAGCCGAAGTCGGTGTGACGTGGCGGCGCATCCCGTGAATATCTATCACCTGATGTCCCTCCTTACGCAAGCCATCCGCGCCTTTGGCCTGTAACTGCTTGAACAGCTCCATGAAGCCATGTGGCTTGACGAGGAAAATATCACAGCCCCGTTGGAATGCCGAGTTCATCAGCGAGGGTTCATCGTGCATGGTAGCGACAATGAGGCAAGCCTTTGGATAGCGTTGGCGTAACATGGTGGTGAGCTGTAGGCCGCTGATGTCTGGAATTTCCATATCAATAACAGCGAGGGTGAGCGCTTCAACATCTTTGATTTTTTCTAGCGCCTGTTTGCCATTGTCCGCGCCCAACACATCGAAGTTGGCGGCAGCAATCAACCGTTCAAAAAAATCACGATTGGCGGGTGTGTCCTCTATAATGAGGGCTATATTTTGGGCCATGCCATTTCCCTCTGTGGCTATGGTATACGATATGCGGTATATCGACCTTTACAATGCTGGGAAGCCGATTGATAACTTTTTGATTCTGCGCACGCCTTTGTTTTCAGTATAAGTTAAATTTTAACAAATTCTGGTTAGAAAATACAATTTTTGACCGTGATTTTCGTCTAAAATCTCAATACTTCTATCAAAAAATGCAAAAGGGCGACCGAAAAGCCGCCCCTTATCACTGATTTATGCCCAATGGCGATTATTCGCTATCGAACCATTTCTCGATGTAATTTACCACCGAGCGGAAGCTAATCATGCCAATCGCCACCCCCTTATCATCCACCACGGGGATATGGCGGTAATGGTGCAGGCTCATCAAGCGTAGCGCATGGGCAATCGGCGCATCTGAGGGCAATGTGTCTGGATTGCGCGTCATGTAATCCGCCACCACTTGGGCGCTCAGGTCTTGAACGCGCGTCGCCACTTTGCGCAGAATATCGGTTTCGGTGAGAATGCCAATCGGACGCGCGCTATCATCCACCACCAAAATCGCGCCGATATTCTCATCCTGCATGCGCTGCACCGTCTCGGCGAGGGTGGCGGTTGGCGGCACAGTGACCAGCGCACGGCCATGCTCTAACAAGTGCTTCAGCGGGTCGGTCTTGAGGCTGTCGTGAATTTCGTCCTCTTCCGCCGCGCCTTCTAACGAGCGATCGAGCGCGTCGACATATTCCTCATCCAGCGCCGACATGGTCTCGTCATCGCTGACGCGCACAGGTGCGGTTGCGCTCTCGGTCACTTCCCACGTGTAATCGGCAAAATACAGGTCGTTCAAATCCTTATGCGGCGCGTTGGCCTTCGCTTGCTCGATTTGCTCCATCAACCGCTCTTCATAGGGCGGGCGCTGCACGCGGTAGAGGACGCCCATCGGCACGGGGAACTGCGGGTGTTCCATTTGCGCCAGCATTTGCGCCAGTGTGAAGTTGGTTTCATCATGGACGAGGCAATCGGCCTCGCTATAGCCATCTTTGAAGTAAATAACTTCGAGGTTAAAGCCGTTGAGTCGGATGCCACGGTCGTGGTCTTTACCGAAGACCATCGGTTCACCATGCTTGAGGAACAGCGCATTATCATCGCGGCGGTCTCTTTCTGCCACAAAATCCCATGCGCCATCGTAGAAGATGATGCAATTTTGCAAAATTTCGAGGAAGGAAACGCCTTTATGGGCGGCGGCCTCTACCAGCAAGCCATCTAACCCGCGCGTATCACGGTCTAGCCCACGGGCGACAAAGGTCGCGCCTGCTGCGAGGGCAAAGGCCAAGGGGTTCACAGGGTGGTCAATGCTGCCCATCGGCGAAGTTTTGGTCTTGTGCCCTTCTGGGGTGGTGGGCGAATACTGCCCTTTGGTGAGGCCATAAATGCGGTTGTTGAACAGCATGATGTTGATGTCGATATTGCGGCGGCAGGCATGTAAGACGTGATTGCCGCCAATGCTGAGGCCATCGCCATCGCCCGTGATGACGAACACCGTCAAATCGGGATTGGCGATTTTGAGGCCGCTGGCCAATGTTGGTGCGCGCCCGTGAATACTGTGGATGCCATAGGTATCCATATAATAAGGAAAGCGGCTACTACAGCCGATGCCGCTGATGAAGACAATGTCCTCTTTGCGGCGGCCTAGCTTGGTCATCGCTTTCTGTGTGCTGGAGAGAATGGCATAATCCCCACAGCCGGGGCACCAGCGCACCGTCTGGTCAGACTTAAAATCTTTTACGGTATAAGTAGGGATGTCGTTAACGGGTATCTCTGTCATGATTTTTCCTCAAGCCTTATCGCATATCGCCCCTGTTCTGGCGTTTTTTACATTGCTATAAGCGCTGCGCGTTGCGCCTATCTATACTTTACTCCTTTCGGCGCAGACTTTCCAGCGCCAGCCCCTAAATACAATACAGAACCACGGATTTAAGTATAACCTGTTTAACAAATTAGCACCCCAAACAAACAAGCGCCCGCGAGTTGGGCGCTTGGTGTTTGAGTGTTGTTTAGGTTAGTCGGGTGGGGTTAGGGAGTATTATTACATTGGTATTTTGTCTCAACATTGGTG
>WGEI01000105.1 GCA_015492875.1 Anaerolineae bacterium
CAATGGGAAGGGGGTTTACCACCCCCAAGCCCCCGTTGTTGTTGATGGGGACTGACTGCCCCCAAGCCCCCGTTTTAAGGACTGGCGTCCTTAAAAATCCTGTTAGGGAGGATTATCAAGCATGGTGGTAGGATGGACTACCGCAGTCATCCAACGCTAACCATTTTGCGAAGGCGCTGCATTCGCGGAACGGGGTCAAGGGGGCTTCGCTCCCTTGCGGGGTGCGGGACAGCGCCCCATAAAACCAATTTGCACCCGTTATGGGGGCTGGTTGCCCCCAACCCCCCACTTTAAGTGGCGTCCTTAAAAATCCTGTTAGGGAGGATTATCAAGCATGGTGGTAGGATGGATTGCTACTCGAATGTGCTACTCTGTGTATGGGCGGAGCTTATTTTCTAATAGATAAGCTTGATAACGCATCTCTCTATCGAGGCGGGGAAATAAGAACCAAACGACGCCAATGCCGAAAGAAACACCTGTTAGAAGGCGCATCCACGAGTTGAATGACCCTAAGCCATCGCCTACATAAAATGTATCGGGGAGGCTATGTTGGGTCAATGCCGCCAACCAATCATTGGTATAGCGGAAACCCTCAAATAAATTTTGTGCGCTAAAGTCGCTAATCGTGTGTGTGCCACCGTCTAGCGCCATCGGCAGCAAGAACAGGATAAACCCTATAAGCGATAACGGTTTTATGATGCCGCGACGTAGCCGAATTGTGTAAAAAAGGCCGGCGAACCATGTCGCCCCATACATGAAAACCATCCTATCTGACCATGCCACCTTCCAACCGAGCGCTTCGTTCCCGGTGAAAAATCTTAATGACAAAGTGTCAATAGCGGCGCTCCCCGTAATGTCGATAGGGAGCTGTTGGGGCGTATACATGATTTGGGGGCCAAAGAGGAAAAATGAGCGCTGTGCCATTTGGTGGCAGAATGGAGCATAAATAATGTAAATGGCGTTGGCAAGCCCTTGCCAACCTAGTTTTGCAAATAGCGGGGCGAGAAATGGCAGAATATTGAAAACGCCCCAGAAGATGAGGAATACGACTAACCAATTTTTCAGCGCCCAATGCGTAGCGCGAACTAGTTTTATTTTATGTTGAATGGCCATTGTTACTCTTGTGAGGCTACTCGTCGGCTGTTTATGTATACATCTTCACAGAGATAAAGTCTTAATAAAAAGAGGGGCATCCTCCGCCCCTCTTGGCTGATTTAACTGAGCAACGCCCGATGCTGCTTGCCACATTTTTCTAGCGCGCGTTGCGCTTCACGCACATTGATTTTTGGCGCGACATCGGCATAAAAGCGGGCGGCGACTGTTTCAATAGCGCGCTGCCCGTCAGCAGACTTATCCCCCAGATTGAGCGCGTAGTCATCCGGATTCAGCCCTTCGATAGGCTCTAACGTGATTTCCACCACATGCTCGCGGCGCACACGCTCCAGCTTTTTTTTGCGCTTTTCGGCATCGCGGGCGCGGCTTTCATCGCCAAGCTCCAGATAATAGCCCTGTAGTTGCGCTTCCAGTTCAATCGCGTAGCTCAAAATTGAGCCAAAAGTATTGAGTTCGGTCATTGTATCTATAGCCAACGTTCAATCACTACTTTACGGTCGGTGAAAAATTCGATGCTATCGTGGCCTTGCCCGTGCAAATCGCCGAAGAACGACTGCTTTTGCCCGCCAAAGGGGAACGAAGCCGAAGGCGCGGCCACGCCGATATTGATGCCGATATTACCAGCCCGCACCCGATATTTGAATGTGCGTGCATGGCCGCCGTTGCTGGTGAAAATGCTGGCCGCGTTGCCATAGCGGCTGCTATTGATAACGCCAATCGCCTCATCTAAATCCTGCACCTGCATTAAAGCCAGCACTGGCCCAAACACCTCTTCCTGCGCAATTTCCATCTCTGGCGTGACATTCGTGAGGATGGTTGGCCCGATGAAGATGCCATTTTCATAGCCTTGCACTTGGATATTGCGCCCATCGAGCAGCAGCTCTGCCCCTTGCTCAATGGCGCGCTCAATCATGCTGTTGATGCGCGCTTTAGCTGCGGCGCTGATGACCGTCCCCATCTGGGTGCTCTCATCGAGGCCATACCCCACTTTGAGGCGGGCGGCTTGTTCAGCCAGAATATCGCGCATACGCTCATAAGCGTCCCCCACGCCCAAAGCCACCGCAGCGGCTAAACAGCGTTGGCCAGCACAGCCATAAGCCGCCCCCATGATGTTGCGGGCGCTGGCTTCCATATTGGCATCGGGCATCACGGCGATATAGTTTTTCGCGCCGCCCTGTGCCTGTACGCGCTTGCCGTGGGCGGTGCCGGTCTCATAGATGATTTTGGCGACGGGCGTTGAGCCAACAAACGAAATACCCTGAATACCGGGATGCTTGAGGATGGCTTGCGCGGCATCAACCCCGCCATGCACCATATTCACCACGCCTTCCGGTAAGTCTAGTTCATCGATGAGTTCCATCACCATTTCCATAGAAACCGGCGTCTGGGGCGAGGGCTTGACGATATACGTATTGCCGCAAGCGATGGCCGTCGGCAAAAACCACAGCGGCACCATCACCGGGAAGTTGAAAGGCGTAATCGCGGCGAAAACGCCCACCGGCTGGCGTAAGGTCGTCTCGTCGATGCCGCTGGCGATGTCTTCAACGCCGTCATTGCGCATCAAGACGGGCACACTCGTGGCAAAATCCACGCTTTCAATGCCGCGCCGCAGTTCGCCCCGCGCTTCATCAATCGTTTTGCCATTCTCTTCAACAATCATACGGGCGATGTCGTCAAAGTTCTCTTCCAAAAGACTTTTGAAACGGAACATATATTGAGCACGGGTGAGAATAGGCGTGCTGCGCCATTCTTCAAAGGCTTCGCTAGCGGCCTGCACCGCCTTATCGACATCAGCGGCGCTTGATTCTGGTACTTCGGCCAATACGTCGCATGTGGCGGGATTTTCTACCGGCAGATAGGTCTCCGTTTGCGCATCGACCCACTCGCCACCAATGTAGTTCTTCAACTTTCTAGCCATATTTGCCTCCAAAAAATACTCGGAATATAGGGATGCTCTCATTGTAATGCAAAACGCGGCCTCAGCCCAAAAATGGCACTAGTCATGAGGAACTGCCGCCCATTACTGGGCTAAATCCATTGAAAACCCAACGGAGAGTATTATAATGAGGCCATTACCTAACCAGCAGCAAAAGGCAATAAACGAGATGAAACTGCGGCTCTATTTCGGCTTTATCTTGCTTTTCACGCTCCTTGTGGGATGTCGTCAACAAGCGACGCCCGCCGCTGACCAAAACCTCGATGTTCAGCTTGAATTCAGTAACAGCGACGCTGTGGGGGAGAGTAATCTCGCCATCACTATTACCGACGCGCAAGGCCAATCCATTACTGATGCGCAAGTGGAAGTGCGCGGCGATATGACCCACGCCGGCATGACCCCGGTCATTGTCACTGCCCAAATTGGCGATGATGGGCGTTATCATGCCGCATTTGAATGGACTATGGGCGGCGATTGGATTGTGACTGTCTCCGTCAGATTAGCGGATGGCTCACTTGTGGAGCAAACTTTTGATTATAGCATCGCGGGCGCAATGAACATGGACATGTCCGATAGCCCCATGACCACGCCCGAAGCAACGGCTGAGGAGTAGACCTATGGCACAGCCCAAATCCTTCCGCGCGCGAAATATCCTCACTCTGCCATTGTTAGGTGCTTTTTTGCGTTGGCGTTGGGGGCGGGCTGTGCTCCAATCCATCTTTTTCTTGCTCGCGCTTTTGCTCATCATCGATGGTTTCACTGGCCCACAACTGGCGCCGCGCAATCTCGCTACAGTCGCCCCGTGGGTACACTATCGCGGCCTGATTGTGCTCGTCTTGCTCCTCATGGGCAACCTTTTCTGCATGGCCTGCCCCTTTCATCTGTCGCGCTCATTAGCCAAACGCTTGAGCAAGCGTGGGCGGCGCTTTCCCCGTCACTTGCGCAATAAATGGCTCTCTATCGCGGCCTTGTTCACTATTTTCTTCTTGTATGAATGGCTCGACCTGTGGGCAAGCCCCCTCTTGACCGCTTGGGTGATTATCGCCTATATCGCCGCCTCGTTTGTCTTAGATGCCATCTTCACGGAATCGCCCTTTTGTAAATATGTTTGCCCATTGGGCGCGTTTAACTTCGCGTATTCGACCCTATCCCCCACGCAAATCCAAGTGATGAACCCCCAAATCTGCGCCCATTGTCAAGGGAAAGAATGCGTGAACGGCAGTTGGTCACCCCAGCGACTGGTGCGCACTGATACCATCCCCGTGCAAACCCCAGATGGCGGTTTAACCTATGAAGCGCGCCAAGTAGAACAGGGGCCGCAAGGCGTTTTAGGCTGCCCGACAACGCTCTACCCGCCTCAACTGCGTAGCAACATGGATTGTATCCTGTGTCTCGATTGTGTACGCGCTTGCCCGCATCAGAACATCGCCCTCATCGCCCGCCCGCCAGCGAGCGAACTCTTCCGCCCGCATCTTTGGCTGAAGCGGTGGGATATGGCGCTGTTCGTCATCATTCTCTCGTTCATGGGCTTGATGAACGCCTTCGGCATGGTGCCCCCTGTTTACGCCCTGCAAGAGCAACTCGCCCAAACCTTCGCTATTCGCAGCGAGTTCATCCTACTGGCTTTAATTTTTCTGGCGGGCAATATCGTTCTACCCATCAGCCTCACCTTAAGCGCCGCTTATCTCACGCGCATTTTCACCCGCCAAAAACACCCTTTACGCCATATTGTGGCGGCCTTTGCGCCCGCTTTTGTGCCGCTTGGCTTTGGCATTTGGTTCGCCCATTACGCCTTCCACTTTCTCATAACGCCCCTCTCCATCGTCCCTGTTCTACAGGAGTTCTTAGGCCAATCGGGAGAATGGGCGCGCTTTAGCACACCTGTGAATGCTGACATCATCAGTTTCATACAAGCTTTAGCGCTCTTAGGCGGCTTCGCACTCAGTTTGCTCATCGCCCAACAAACCGCCCTGCGCCTCTTTAAGCGTCAAGGGATGCTGGGCTTTCTGCCTTGGGCGCTGCTTTTATTGGTCATGATGGGGTTCGCTTTCGCTATTTTCACCATGCCTATGGAAATGCGCGGCTCGGCACTGATGGGCTGAGAAACCACTTGCCCATAAATCTGGGTGCAAGCGATTAGGCAAGTACAGGCTAACCAAGATCGTGACTAGGACTTGTTTTGTGCTAGAATAGGCGCGGGTGAGCATGGGGTGTTGGCGTGCCCATGAAATATGATAAATGCGCATCGGACGGGGTGTCTCTTGTACTGGGGACACCCTATTTTATACCTGTGGTTATGAGGTTTGATGTGCACCAATATACTACATAAAGGATGGAGGGTGATGAGTAAATTAGCATGGTGGCAACGGGGTGTTGTCTATCAAATTTACCCGCGCAGCTTTCAAGATACTAGCGGCAATGGGGTGGGCGATTTGCAAGGGGTGATTGAGCGCTTGGCTTATTTGAACGATGGCACAGAGCGCTCTTTGGGCGTCGATGCCATTTGGCTCAGCCCATTTTATCCCTCGCCCATGAAAGATTTTGGCTATGATGTGAGCGATTATTGCAATGTGCACCCCCTGTTTGGCGATTTAGCCACGTTTGATCGCCTCATAGAAGAAGCACATAAGCGCGGTATCCGCATCATCATTGACTATGTACCCAATCACACCAGCGATGAACACCCGTGGTTCATTGAATCGCGCAGCAGCCGTGATAATCCCAAAGCGGATTGGTATATCTGGCGTGACCCCAAGCCAGATGGCAGCCCGCCCAATAACTGGGGCAGCGTTTTCGGCGGCCCAGCATGGGAATGGGATGAGACGCGCCAGCAGTATTATTTTCACCAGTTTGTGGTGGGGCAACCAGATTTGAACTGGCGCAATCCCGAAGTCAAGGCGGCGATGTTCGATGTGTTGCGCTTTTGGCTAGAGCGCGGGGTTGATGGCTTTCGTATGGATGTGATTGGTATGATTATCAAGCATCCAGATATGCCAGACCAACCGTGGCTGACTGATGTAGACCCGAACTTGCCAGAGAACGCGATTTACTGGCGGCAAGAGCATATTTATGACCAAGACCAAGACGATGTACATCAGGTGCTGCGGGAGATGCGGGCGCTGCTGGATGAATATGGCGATACGGTCGGGATTGGCGAGCTATTTTATTCGCTGCCGCGTTGGGTGAAGTATTATGGCGAGCAGGGCGACGAGCTACATTTGCCGTTTAACTTCCGCCTCATTGACCATTTGCCCGTGTGGGATGCGCAGCAAGCACGGCGCATTGTGGATGATGTCGATGGTGCGGTGCCGCCCTTTGGCTGGCCCAACTATGTACTGGGTAACCATGACCAACCGCGCGTGGCCTCTCGTTTTGGGGCAGAACAGGCGCGGACGGCGGCCATGCTGTTATTGACCTTGCGCGGGACACCAACGCTGTATTATGGCGATGAGTTGGGCATCCCCAACGGCGATATTAAGCCAGAGCAGAAGGTTGACCCTTGGGGCATCCAGATGGGGGTGAAGTATACGCGCGATGTTTGTCGCACGCCGATGCAGTGGGACGATAGCCCTTATGCTGGCTTCTCAAATGTTGAGCCGTGGCTGCCGGTGACGCCTGATTATCGGACGCGCAATGTGGCGGCGCAGGATAAAGATGAACGGTCGATGTTGAATCTGTACCGCCGTTTACTATGGTATCGGAAAGGTTCGGCGCCGCTTTATGGTGGTAGCTATCAGGCAGTAGACACGCCCCATGCCGATGTCTTTGCTTATCTGCGCGAGGCAGATGGCGAGCGGATTTTTGTGGCGCTGAATTTTGGCGATGAAGAGCGCACTGTGTCGCCGCCGTCACGGGGGCAATTGGTGCTCTCTACGGCGTTAGACCGTGCGCAAGGCGTCACGAATGAGGTGAAGCTGCGGCCTTATGAAGGGGTGATTATCGAGTTGGGGTAAGCAATGGTTGGGGGCAGTCCGCCTCCATATTCAAGGCAAAAGTTGGTGCGCGGGACGCTGTTCCGCACCCTGCAAGGGAGCGAGGCCCCCTTGACCCCATTGGGTGAACGCCATCGCTGTGCGAGTGGTCTTCGCGAAATAGGATACAGGTGAATTTAGCGTTGGGGATGTGATGGGGGGATAGGTTGTCATAGTGCTATGTTGGTTCATATCCTTAACAGGATGGCAGTTCTTAAAATGGGGGCGCAGTGGGGGGGATTAAGGCTGCTTTTGGAGAAGGGCATTGAGCCAGCTTGTTTCTCGGCCTCGTAAGTCTTGGGTTTGCCACCATTTGACCAGCTTCAGGGTGGGGAATTGGGCGACAAATGCGGAGAATGTGTCCGCGTCATAGTCCGTGAATAGCCTGTCATTAACCAGCCGATCGCTTGTACCCCATTTGAACGAGAGATACCAGACACCTCCCATTTTTAGGGCGCGGATGAACTTTTGGAAAATCGTGGCCATCTGTGCGCGGGGGACGTGGAGCAGCGAGGCGCAAGCCCAAATGCCATCAAAAGTATCGGCCATGCCTATATCCGCAAAGGCCATATGATGCACGGGCTGGCCGATGTATTCCGCCGCCAACGCTGCCAACGCTGCCGAGCCATCCATAGCGAAAACGCGGTAGCCTTGCTCTAGAAAAAATTTACTATCTCGCCCAGAGCCACAGCCCGCATCTAAAATATAGGCATTAGGCGGCAAGTGGGCGAGAAAGTGTTCGTATAAAGGCGTGACATCAATGTCTTTGGTGGCGGAGAAGAATTCACGGCTATGGCGGTTATAGTAGTCAATCGTCATATCACACCTAAAAAGTGGGGTCTCCCTGTTCTGGTGTTGACCAGATTTCTAGCTTTCCTAATTCTCCTATTCGCTGGTATAAATCTTTCAGAAATTTACGACGCTTACAGATGTATTGCCAGTCTGGTTAATTAAAGTTTCTCTCAAGGGGTGATGGCTATCAATGAAATACTCATTGCGCGCGGATAGGCGCTCTATAGCGATAAGCTGTGGGCGCTTTTGCTGCTGGTGCGGTGGGGCTTTTGGCGCGCCTCGTTTGAGGTCGAAGGCGAGAGTGGGTTTGGCGCGGGCACGAACGAACGATAAAGTGCGAATGCCAGTAATTGTTGCAACTCACCCTATATGGACGGGGCGCAGCGCATCATAGGTTGCGCCCCTGTGCTTTTAGGATATAGCGCCCGCCATCAAGGGCGGTTTTCCGCCGCTGCATAGCGCAGGATGAGGCTTTCGCCCGTCATCTCGGCGGGCTTTTCTAGCCCCAGCAGGTGCAGTACCGTCGGGGCGACATCGGCCAGCTTGCCGCGCGTCTTCAGGTCATAGTAACCTGCGCCGATAACCCATAGCGAAACCGGCCCAACCGTGTGGTAGGTATGCGGCTCGCCCGTGATGAGGTCTACCATGCGCTCACAGTTGCCATGATCGGCGGTGACGATGGCCACGCCGCCTTTGGCCAAGATAGCCTCTACGAGCCGCCCAACGCATTCATCAACACATTCAACAGCCTTAATCGCGGCTTCTAGCGAACCTGTATGGCCGACCATATCGGGATTGGCGAAATTCACCAGAATGAAGTCATCATCATAGTTGCGGATGCGCGCTAAGGTGGCTTCGGTCAATTCGGGCGCGCTCATCTCCGGCTGGAGGTCGTAGGTAGCGACTTTGGGTGAGGGGATGATGCGCCGCTCTTCGCCGGGGAATGGCTCTTCGTTGCGCCCATTGAAGAAGTAGGTGACGTGTGGGTATTTCTCTGTTTCGGCGCTGTGATATTGCTTGAGGCCGGCCTTGCTGAGGACTTCTGCTAGGGTGTTGTGTAGTAGCTCGATGGGGAAG
>WGEI01000106.1 GCA_015492875.1 Anaerolineae bacterium
ACATACCCCTTTGACCAGCGTTTGCTGCCCGCTTTTCGTGGCGGGTTACATATTTTTTGGCTCGACGCCGCGCCCGATGTAGACCCGCCAGAGTTGCGTTTGTACGGCGCGTTCACCTTGTTTGATATGACCTTAGACCGTGGCCCAACGCCACTCTCCGATACTTTGACCTTGCGCTATAGTGCCGCCCCTGCCGCAGATGATGGTGCTTGGGTCGTTTGGAGCGGGGGGCTGCTCGCCGAGCCGCGCCTCTATAGCCGTTTGGTTGATCCTGTCGGTCGCCCGCGTCCGCTGCAACAACTCGTTGATAATGCCGATTGGCCTGTTCTCTTGCGCGCGCTAGATGGCAGCTATACGCTGTTTTGGTTAGACGCGGCGCGAGAAAAAGCCTATTACGCCCCATTTTATGGCGAGACCATCGGGACGATTGTCGAGATTGCCCCCGCGCCCGCCCTCGACGTTGGCGACCGCTTGATGGGGTTTTGGGTTGGGCAAGACCTCTCCCACGCTTATCTCTTCTGGAATATCACCCGTTTTGATGGCCGTTACGAAACATGGTGGACATCTGGGCAGTTAGAGGGCGGGGCATGGCCAGCGCCACAACTGTTCACTGTATCAGTGGATACATCACAGGCTGTGCAAACCGGCTATAACTCCGGCGTGGTCTATGCCGCTGTGGGCAGTGGAGAAGACCGCGCTTTCTGGGCGTACCCTGCTGTACAACAGGCCGATGTGCTGCCCCTAGCCGCGCAAGTGAATGACCAACTCGCCGTATTGTACTTTCGTGGCGGCAATGTATGGGGGTATCAAGCCTTAACGACCATTAGGGGGTTAATTGGCCACCCACACCTCATGGCGGATGGCCTGCGACATCTCTATGTCACTTGGTCAGAACCGCAACCCGATGGGCGCGCTGCGTTGCGTCTGACGACAACTCGCCCTTAATTGGCGGGGCGGAACACCACCCGGTATGAACGCAACGACTCGATACCCTCTTCTGTGAAGCAAGTATCTGCGACCAACGGGTTTGCTGGCGGGTTCGCCCGTCCGGGCATGTCGATAATATAGGCGCGGTTCGGCGTCATCTGAAAATCAGCATATGCTGGGCCGCGCTCTGGTTTGAGGCCAGTATAGAAGATATTGCTGCCATCGTCCCAACGCACCCGCACCGCTTGCCCCGGTATGCCGTCGCCGTTGAAGTCTTGCACGAATACCTCAATCACACCCTCAATCTCGCTATCGCAAAAATCGCGGATGCTGGCGATGACAAAATCGCGTTGGGGCGGTGTTGTGGGCACAACGAGAATAGTGGGCGTTGGTGAGACGACGAATGCGCTCGGCGGCGTTGGTGTTTTTGTCGGCGGTGGCGGCAGTGTGGCTGTGGGGGTTGGCGCAACCAGCGTAATGACGAGTGCGTCTTGTGCTGGCGCGGGGATAATCTGGTCGGCACAGCCGCTACGCCCCTGTAAGCGGTAGAAGTTCATCATCGCCAAAACGCCATTCAGCCCAGCGTTACTGTCGATATAATCCGTTCTCGCCAAATTGCAGGCCATATCCGCCACTGCTTGAATGGGGTCTGCCCCCAGATTGAGTTCGACCAGTGTGTTAATGGCGCGGTCTAAATCGCCGTCGTATTTATAGCGCAACATGGCTGCCGCCACATACTGCGCCTTATCTTCATCACGAAGCTGGTACGGCGCGGTATCGGTCTCTTCAACGGGCGCAATTTCCCAAGCGTAATACAGCCCGCCACCAACGCCCAATAGCAGGCCAATGAATAGCGCAATCCACGAAATAGAGCGGCGTGGGCGGCGATAGCGGGTTCTCCGCGGGAGTTCTGGCGCTTCCGGCAGGCTGGGCGGCGGTGCAGGTGGCAGCGATGAGGTCATGGGGCGGTCTCCGTTGGCTCAATCGGGCGATACTCTTCCATAATTTGGGTTAAGCGCCCCAGCCCTTCTGCCAGTGCGACCAAATGGCGCACCTCTTCAATCGGGCGCGATGTGCTGATGAAGCGCTCGGTCACTTCCTGCACATAGACGGGCACATTCGGCACGCCCAAAATGCGTAAGCGCTCTACTGCGGCGTTGGGGTCTCGCTCATCACGGTAAGCTGCCGCCACATTGACCACGTAAGCGTCTTTATATTCTTGCGCCAACGCCGAGGCCGGACTATCCACATATTCCACAGGAAATTGTACCCAGCCTAGATAAAGGCCAATGCCCGCGCCCAGCGCCAAACCAATGATTAATGAAAGCAGTATTCTCATCATGCCCTTTTGTTTGTTCTCAGTGTTGTCATCATGGCATTTTAATATATGCCGAGTTGCCAATAAAGGAAAGTCAGATTTTTCATCGGATAGTCGGCTGGATAGCGATATTTTGTTCAATTTGCCACAATCTTGAAACGATTAATGTATTTCGCTCACCTTGTCAAATTTCGCTGAGACAGTAGGATGAAGGCATCAGCCCATCATACCGTCAGAAGGAACAAAAAATGGCGCGCGGATTGGTAACAATTGAACGGCATATTCTTGAGCAACAAAAACGCTTCCCCCATGCAACAGGCACATTCACCAATTTACTTTACGATATGGCGCTAGCAGCCAAAATCATCGCCCGCGAAACGACCCGCGCTGGCCTAGCCAACATTATCGGCACAACCGACACCGAAAACCCTTATGGGGAGCGCCAGCAAAAGCTAGATATTTACGCTGACGAAACCATCTTCAAGATAAACGACCACACAGGCCGTTTAGCCGCAATGGCCTCTGAAGAGCATGAAGACATTATCGATATTCCCCCCCATTTTGATACGGGTAACTATGTCCTGCTCTATGACCCGCTAGATGGCTCATCAAACATTGATGTGAACGTCTCGATTGGGACAATTTTCGCCGTGCACCGTAAATGGACGCGCGGCGACCGCGGCACGTTAGAGGATGTGCTACAACGCGGGCGGCGGTTGGTGGCGGCGGGCTATGTCATTTATGGCAGCAGCACCATGTTCGTCTATACTACCGGTAACGGCGTGCATGGCTTCACGCTAGACCCCGGCGTGGGCGAGTTCTTCCTCAGCCACGAAGATATTCGCATCCCCGAAAAGCCCACTTACTACAGTGTCAATCACGGCAACGAAAAATACTGGACGCCCGGCGTGCGCCGTTATGTCAAATGGCTACAGGGGCTTCATGGCACGGGGCAAAAGCCGCTACAGCATCGCTATATTGGCTCATTGGTGGCCGATTTCCACCGCAACTTACTGCGCGGCGGTATTTTCCTCTATCCCGGAGACTTGCGTGATAAGAACAAGCCCTATGGCAAAATGCGCCTGATGTATGAAGCGCAGGCACTGGCGTTTATCGCTGAACAGGCGGGGGGCTATGCCTCGGATGGTGTCGGCGACGTGCTGGACATGATCCCGAACAGCTTGCACCAGCGCGTGCCGCTCTTCATTGGTAACCGCGATTTGGTGAAAAAGGCGGAAGAATTCATCGCTGAATATGACCAAGAATGGATAGAAGCTTATAAGCCCTATCGCGGTACACACATCACCGCACCACAAGCCAACGGCACAACTGGTGAAAACATCGTCACAACTGACTAACGCGCCTTACTGGGGCAGGTGTGTTCGTGCATCTGCCCCATTTTGCAATAAAACGAAACTTTCTCCCCATTTTTCAGACTTATTTAATAGAATATGCCGCTGTCCGTCATGGAATTGGTGGTTTTGCGTTATAGTATGGCTATTGCGACGATGTGATATGGATGATGATAGCCATTTGATAAAGCGAACAGCGGGTTTATGATTATATTGATTCTTCCGGATACCACGCCGGATATGACATTGTTAGAGCGCGCTCAACAGGGCGACCGCGAAGCGCAACGGGCGATTTATAACCGCTACTTCGAACCCATCTACCAGTTCGTCCGTTTGCGCCTTGAAGATAGAGAACAAGCGCGAGATATTACAGCAGATGTCTTCCTAGATTTTTTCGTCTCTCTTCGTCGCGGTCGCCCGCCACGTAAAAACTTACGGGCTTGGCTGTTTCGGGTGGCGCGCCATAAAATTTATGACCATTATGGTGCACGGCAACGGCTCGCTACCACCTCATTGGAGGAGTGGATGCCATCGGATATGGCGGATAACCCAGAAACGCAAGCGATGCAGGCGCATCGCCTAGAGCGGGTACGCCGTGCGCTTCAGCAGCTCTCCGAAGACCAGCAAGAAGTGCTGGTGTTGCGCTTTGGACAAGGCTTGAGCTTGCAAGAGACGGCGGATTTGATGGATAAGAGCGTTAGTGCAGTCAAATCCTTGCAATTTCGGGCGACCGCCGCCCTGCGTCGGGTACTAGGTGAGGAAGGGACGTAACAGCGTCATGGCACAGCGTGATTTCGTCGATGCTTTTAATGATTGTGTGCAACGCATCGCGGCGGGCGAAAGCCTAGACGCTTGTTTGCGGCGCTATCCCCAATATGCCCAGCGCCTGCGCCCCATGCTCCAAACGGCGTTCAGCCTGCGCTTGTTGCGCCCATCTGCGGCAGAAGTTCGGCAAGAGCAAGAACTCATCTGGCAACAGCTTGAGCAGCGCTTGCCTGCCGCCACCAAAACCCGCCCACTCGGCGCGCGGCGGCGTTTATTGCCGTTAATTGCCGCGCTCATCGCTTTGCTCGTCTTGCTCACCGCCACGTGGTTCGTCCTCACCCGCCCAGATTTGCCGCCAGATGAACTGCCGGTTGAGCTACGCACGGCCACGCCCCTATTGACCAATACGCCAACGGCGACGCTCACGCCCTCGCCTGTGCCATCGGATACGCCAACGGCAACGCTCACGCCCTCGCCTGTGCCGTCAGATACACCAACGTATACCGTGACGCCTTCCGCCACCGCCACCGAGACGGCGACATATACGGCCATACCCACTGAGACGCACACACCCGCTGTGACACCTACCGCGACAGACAGCCCATCGCCCGCGCCAACGGCGACCGTCACGCCGCTACCCCCGCCACCAACCGCCACTTTTGCGCCGGGATGTGGTGCCCCACTTAGTGTGGAAGATGCTATCGTTCGCGTGCTGGAAATATACCCCAACACGACAATCATCGAAGTGCGCCAGCGAGAGCGTTTCAATATGCAGGTTTGGGAAGTGCGCACTAGCCACGATATTCGCGTTTATATCGATGTGGCTTGCGGAACTATCTTGCTCATCGAAGACCATAATGATGAGGACGGCGATGAAGACCAGACCGCTGAAGTGACTGAAACGCCGCCTAATGACCCACCCGATGATGATAGTGGCGGTGGCAATCATGGCGATGATGGTGATAGTGACGATGATGACGATGACGATAGCGACGATGACGGCAATAGTAGCCACGATGACGACGACGATGATAGCTAAACAGTCAAAATAAGTACCAAAGTCCTAAGAACACGGCGCAACTTTGTGCCGTGTTTTTAGACTATATAGGTGCATACAGCAACGTAACGTCAATCAGTTTTGGAGGGTATACAACATGTACGGGCGTTATTTTAAGTTTGTTTTATCGATTCTCGTTGGCGCTATTTTGATGCTATCTGCGTTGCCTGCGTTAGCACAAACTGCGGCAGATGTTGAATTCATCGGCGAAATTACAGAGCTAACCGATACCTCAATCACCGTTAATGGGCAGGTGATTGATGTCACCACAGCGGAAATTTCGGTCATTCTTGAAGTTGGCGCAGTCGTTAAAGTAGAAGGCACGTTGAACCCAGATGGCACAATTGTCGCCCGTGAGGTGCAAGCTGTAGACGACTCGTTGCTCTCTAATGAGGCCGAGATTATCGGCATATTAGAAAGCCTCGATGATACGACCGCCATCATTAACACGTTCAGCTTTGATGTGACAACCGCAGAAGTGCAGCTGGGCGTCGCTGTCGGCCAGCTAGTTAAGGTTCATGCCAGTTATGACGCAGAAACGGGCGTTTGGGTAGCGCGCGAACTAGAACTATTCGTCCCCCTGTCTCTTATA
>WGEI01000107.1 GCA_015492875.1 Anaerolineae bacterium
AGGGTACACCTTGCATGAAAGCATTATCGGGATAGACCCTGCGCGGTAGATAAAAGGATTTAGCGGCGCAGGTGCAGCAAAAGAACCTATCCAACGCTGCAGTTATTTTACTAGGGGACAACTAGAATACATTGGCGGTAAGTATCATGGACGAACACTATAACAACACTCCTGTTCCTACTGAACAGCGAACCGACCTTGAGGAAACCGGGCCTGATTTAATCAAGGTTTCCGCTCGTTCCCGCTCCACGGCGGTTGCTGGCGCTATTGCTGGCGTTATCAGAGAATATCGCTTTGCCGAAGTGCAAGCGATTGGTGCGGGCGCGGTCAATCAGGCGGTGAAAGCGCTGGCGATTGCACGTGGCTATTTGACACGAGACGCCATTGATATTGTCTTCGTACCGTTTTTCACCGAAGTTGATATTGATGGACAGGAACGGACAGCTGTGCGGTTTCGCGTAGAAGCACGCGAACCACGCCAGTAAATAAAGGTCGAACAGAGTTTTCCGGCGAACAGGCGCACCGATGCCGGATGCTCTATATAGTTATAGAGAGGCGATGGCTTTCCTCGTTCTCTAGTTTATCATAATGAAAAGCCGCTGCAGAGAGTGGCGGTTTTTATTAGCGCCCCCAGTGTGCATTAAGAGAAGGCCAGCGCAAAAACATGGCCTCTAAGGCCAAGCGTACGTTGAGGTTAAAGCTGAGCTTGCCAATAAGTTCACGAGTGGCCATTATCCCCTGTTGCACGCCCTCTGCATCCAACTGGTAGCCCAAATGCTCTAGCGCAACATTGCGGTCGATATTGACGCGCGGGGCGGCGTCGCCATGTTTGAGCAGGAGCAAATCGCGCCAGTAGGATTGCCACAGTTCTAGCAAGCGCATGACGGCCTCGCGCCCTTCCCTACCATGCTGATAGTCCTTCGCCAGCGCTTCGGCCAGTGCAAAGCGTTGTGCTAGATTGCTGTTGAGCATCTCCTCGAAGCGGTCTAGGGCGGCGGCGCGCTCTTCTAATAAGGTTTCATCGGCGAGCACATCGAGCGCCCAACCCAAGCGCCCGCCGCTGAGGCGCGCCAATAACTCGGCCTGTGCTTCATCAGCGCCCACATTGAGCAATGCTTGCCGTACCGCCTGCATTGGGATGGGACGCAGTGGGATTTGCTGGCAGCGGCTGACGATGGTGGGCATGATGTTTTCGGTGGTGCGGGCTAGCACGAGCAAAATGGCATGAGGTGGTGGCTCTTCCAATGTTTTCAATAAGGCATCCTGCCCATCGGCGCGCGCCATCTGAAAATCTTCGAAGATGGCGATACGGTAACGGGCTTCAAAGGGCTTGAGCATGATGAGGCGGTTCATATTGCGGATGGTCTCGATACGCAGGGCGCCGGTGTTCTCATCATGTTCGGCATAAAGGATGTCAGGATGGTTGCTGCTGCGGGTTTTGCGGCAGGAACGGCATTCGCCACAGGGGCGCGCTTCTGGCGGTTCGGCGGTACAGTTCAGCGTCATAGCTAAGGCCAGCGCCAACGTCATTTTGCCGACTTGGGGCGGCCCAGTAATGAGGTAAGCATGGCGTAATCGCCCGTTAGCGATGCTCTTTTGTAAAAAATCGACCGCCCAATCGTGGCCAGCTATTGGCCAGTGATGTGAAGTGTGCTCGTTCATGGCCACCATTCTACAGCAAAGGTAAGCGGCGGGCTATTGTATGGTAGTGTATTTTCGGTTGAAATAGAAAAAGATGTGAAAACCGAACTAGCCCTGAAACAGGGGGTTTGGGGGCGGTCTGCACTCATGCAACGGCGCAAGTTCGTTTTATGGGGTGCTGCCCCTTGCCACAAACTTTTTTTCGGCGACCGCCCACACTACACGAGCGGCCTTCGCAAATAGTTTCCCCTGTTTGCTAGCGCGGGAGATGGGCGGTTGCGATAGGGCATCCTAGCGCTGTGGTTGATTGCGAGGACTTCGCCCTCGCGCTCCCACGAGGGAACGGCGTCCCCTCGACCCCATTGCTCGGCACTCCGTGCCGAAATTGTGATACTGGTGAACTTGGCGCTAACGTTAGATTGTTGCGGTAGGGTATGCTAGCGCCTGTTAGTTCATTCTCCCTAACAGGATTTTCAAAGATGATAATCCTTAAAACAGGGGGTTTGGGGGCGGTTTGCACCCATAACGGTATTGGCTCGTTTTATGGGGTGCTGCCCCATACCCTGCAAGGGAACGGCTGAAAACTTCAGCTTTCGGCACATTACCTATTGTATGGTTGGGCATGTGCCGCATATAACGCACATAAAAAGAGGGGGATACACCCTCCAAACAGTTCTATGGCTCAACAGCGCCCCAGAGGCGAATCGTGCCATCGCCGCTACCAGATGCCAACAAGCGACCATCGGGGCTAAAAGCCGTAGCACGCACTAAGCCCTTATGCCCAACCAACACGGCCAGCGGTTCAGCAGCCGCAACATCCCATAGCAACAGCGTATTATCCAAACTGCCAGATGCCAATAGCGCGCCATCGGGGCTGAAAGCGAGAGTATATACATGGCGCTGATGCCCTTCCAATCGGGCGATTGCTTCCCCATTGCGGGCATCCCATAAACGCACTGTGCCATCGCTACCGCCAGTTGCCAATAGCGCGCCATCGGGGCTGAAGGTTACGGCGTAAACATAGCGGCCATGCGCTTCAATGAGAGACGTTTGCTCCGCATTTGCGACATCCCATAGGCGTATTGTGCCATCGCTACCACCAGAGGCCAACAACGCGCCATCGGGGCTGAAAGCGACAACATTCACGTCGTCGGTGTGGCCTTCTAAAGTGGCAATTGGCTCATGCGTTTCCACATCCCACAGACGAACGGTCATATCAACCCCAGCAGAGGCCAGCAGCGCGCCATCGGGGCTGAAGGCCAATGAGCGCACCAGCCCGGTATGCCCTTTGAAGGTCGCTATCTGCTGGCGCGTTTCCATATCCCACAGAAAAATATCGCCTGCGCAAGGCTGGTCTTCCTGCTCCTCACAACCGGCAGAGGCTAACAAGCGCCCATCGGGGCTGAAGGCGACAGCTGCGACTGGCCCAGTATGGCCTTCTAAAACGGCGGCTTGGGCGCGTGTTTGCATATCCCAAAGATAAACGCGGGAGTTGGCGCATTGGGCATTGGTGAGAGTGGCATTAGTGGTATCGCAACCGCCGGCGGCCAGCAACGCGCCATCGGGGCTGAAGGCCACCGACCACACCCAACCAGACTGCACCAGTTCCGCCAACATCGCCATATTGGCGACATTGTCCGTCGTTATCACAGATAATTCCACAGGGGCGGGTTCGGGCGTGGTTTCTTGCGCCAGTGCCATGGGCACGATGCTGATAGCGAAAAGCAAAAGCCAGCCCGCCAATAGGCTGAGCTTATGAAAAGGAGATAATGAGGATATTGAGAACATGTGGTTACCTCCTGCAAATTTCGACTTTAGCGCTATGAATATACCACAAGCATGAGTAGAACGTGAGCAGCGTAGCGTGTTCTCATCTCACATTTAACCATACGTTAGTATGTTGTAAGGTCTCAGAAGAAGAATGGAGGCGTAACAGCATATCAAAGGAAGTGTTATATGAGTGGTAAAGTGTTGCTCGCTGTTCAAGACCTTTCATTGCAAAATGTTTATAGCAAGCTGTTGCGTCGCGCTTGGCACATTACCATTGCCAATAGCTATGATGAGATTTGTCAAAAGCTCCAAGCGCAATATTTCGATGTGTTGGTCTGTGATTTGGCGTTAGATGCTGGCGAGATTCACCAACATTTACCCCAGATACAAGCATTTCTCAAGGCACAGCAAACCGGCCTCGTACTCATATGTCCATTTTCTGACCCGTGCGATGTGTGTGAAATTTGTGGCGGGCTGAAGGCCAATTGCATGACCACCCGCCCAGTGGCGCTACAAGAATTAGCGACATTAGTGGGGCGAGTAGCGCCACAGAGCACACGTTTAACCTGAACAAGATACTTTTATTCCGCCAGTAAGCGGCATCATCATCAACATTGCCGCAATCCCCCATAGAGCTGCCTGTCTCCCCCTGCAGGTAGCTTTTTTGTATAAGCGCATCCTCTACAGCGCGCCATAAATGGGGTATGCTTGAGGCATTAGCATATGCAGATAGCAGGGAGATGAGAAACTGGGCGAACACCTCACGCTAGAAGCGGCTATCAAGCAACGGGAAGCCCTGCGCAAGGCGGGGAAAACAGTTGTCTTCACCAACGGGCATTTTGACCTGTTGCACATTGGCCATCTGGACTATTTGGAGAAGGCGCGGGCACTGGGCGATGCGCTCTTCATCGGGCTTAATGGCGATGAGAGCACGCGCCGCTTAAAGGGCGAAGGCCGCCCAATTGTGCCAGCAGTAGAGCGGGCGCGCTTGTTGGCGGCGTTGGTGCCGGTGAGCGTGGTGATTATTTTTGAGGCGGATACGGCGGATGGCCTGCTAAACGCCTTAAAGCCCGATATTTACGTGAAAGGTGGCGATTATGCTGATAAGCCCTTGCCAGAACGGGCGACGGTAGCGGCCTATGGCGGGCATGTACGGCTCATCGACTATCTGCCAGACCACAGCACCAGCGCCCTCATCGCACGGATTCAGGCGCTCCCCCATTAGCGCGGGCAAACGGGTATCTCAACAGGGGTGATGCTACTTAGTAGGCGGTAGAGCGTTTCGGCGGCGATGCGATGGGCAGCGGCGTTGGCGTGGGCGTCGAAAGGGTTCACCACTAACTGCATGGGGGAGCACCCGTCAAACACATGCGCCAAATTGGCCACCAACACACCTTGTTCTTCAAAAAACGCCTGTAGCTGCTCCGTCACGGGCGCAGAAGCGGGGATATTCTGTAACAGCGGCCAGATAAGCACTGCCACGTCTGCCCCTTGCCCGCGCGCCCAAGCGATAAGC
The DNA here is from genome assembly GCA_015492875.1 of Anaerolineae bacterium. Taxonomy (GTDB): domain Bacteria; phylum Chloroflexota; class Anaerolineae; order Aggregatilineales; family Phototrophicaceae; genus S146-30. The sequence goes on from WGEI01000107.1 coordinate 4,928, forward strand.
GCTGACAAGTCGGCGCGGTGCTGTTCCCAATAGTCGGGCTGGGCATATAGATCGAGCAAAACCTCGTCATAACGGCGGTCGCCCCCATTCAAACGCTGAATATAGATGTTCCAGTAGAGGAAATTCGCCAGATAGCTATGATCAACAAGCGGGGCTAACCACGACGGCGGCGGGCGATAGACCTCGCTCCAGTAATTAAATTCATCGCGGGCGAGATAGGCAATGTCATTCAGGTAATAAGAGAGTACCAGAATATCTGGCTTGACAGGATAAGACGGCAAGCCGGCCAGCTCTTCATCGGTATTCCAACCGGCATGGGCGACCACGCTCACCGCAACATCTTCCCCCAACAACCTGCCCAGAATATGCGGAAAGGTCTCCTCAATGTTGGTGATGCCAAAGCCCGCGGCGAAGGAATCACCTACCACCAGCAAACGCTTGATATGCGACGGCAAATCGGTCTGAATGGGATAGTCGCGGAAGTTGAGTTCATTGAGCGGCTGCCAATAAGCACGATCCCAACGCTTATGGATGAGGCCAGTGGCGTAGCTGTTGGTGAAAAACAACCAATGGCGAAGGCTCAGCTCTATGCCCAAGAGCAAGATGAGAACCGTCGTGGCCGAAAGTAACACCCCGCTGAAACGGCTTCGGGAGAGCTTCGGCAGCATGGCGCGCCATTCTTCTCGACGGGCGTCATAGCCAAAGAGCCAGACCAACAGCCCCAACATGGCGGCGTTAAAATAATGCTGGCGGGCTGGTGGGGGTGCTTGCATTTCTGATTGTAGGAGCGCCCACGGGATGAACATGAGCAACAGCGCCCACCACCAAAGCGGGTGGCGGCGCAAGGCGCGGGGCAATAGCGCCAGCCAGCTATCGACGCGGCCACCGTGATAACGAGCAATGGTAGCTAGCGCCAGAAAAGCTAAGGATATGGCAGTGGCGACGACGGCGGGAAGGGGCGTATTGAGGCGCAAATAGGCGTTAGCATGGAGATAGGCGAGCGCGGTCAGTATAACCCAGAACACCGCCCGTGAGAGGCGGCGGGGGCGTGTTGTTTGAATTGAGGGGGCAGACGACGCCACGGTATTTGCTATGAGCGCTCTTCCTTGCCGAGGTTAATATCTTCAGTTTGCAAGGTTTCTAACTGCATAATCGGTACAAAGCGCTCTTGCGGTGTATCTGGATTCAAGATAATACCGCCACGGTCAGCATCAACAAAGGAATAGAAAGCGCGCACTTGTTCATTAAAGGCGGCCTTCATCGCCTCTTCGATGGGGGCAATGTCTTCGGCATGGGTGAGTACGACAAAATCATCTTCGACAATGCCGACGAAATCGCGGGGTGTGCCGAGTTCGTTGATGGTTTTCTTGATCGTTTCGCCAGCGAAGCGCATGACATCGTTACCCGCAACAAAACTATAGACATCGTTATATTCGCGCCAGCCTTGAATGCGCACAACCAATGAGGTATAGGCATCATCGGCGAGGCGGCGGCGCTCTAGCTCTTCCTCAACTAATGGGCCAGTGGGCAGGCCAGTGCGCGCTTCGTGGAGGTGTTCGCGGTTGGCGCGGCGGATAGACCCCTGTACACGCAGGCGCAACTCATCAATATCAAAAGGTTTGACGATATAGTCATCTGCGCCCAACTCTAGACCTTTGATTTTACTGGCCTGTTCGTTGCGTTGGGTGAGGAAAATAATCGGGATGTATTTGGTCAACGACGCCGCGCGCAGTTGGCGGCAAACATTCCAACCATCCATATCGGGCAACATGATGTCTAGCAAAATCAGCGTGGGGAATTGGGTACGAGCCATCTCAATTCCACCGCCGCCAGTATCGCTGTGAATCACGTCGTAGTTATGCGATTGGAAGTACATCAACAGCATCTCGGCAACGTCAAAGTCATCTTCTATCAGCAGCAGGCGTGTGCTTGACATAGGGCACTCTCGTGGTTCGGATGAACAAATATAATGACAGGGGCTTACTCGTTATCTAAAACCGGCTTCACGCGGAACTGCTCGGCTTCGGCATCGGGCGCATTGGCCAAAACGCGGTCAATGGGCAGTGCAGCGACGGGCACATCGTCGCGCATGACGCTTTGCAGGGGCAAAACGGAAGCGGTCGGTTCAATATGGGAGGTATCCAGTTCCTGTAGGCGTTGAAAATAACCGAGTATATCGGAGAGCTGTTCAGCATACATTGACACTTCTTCATCAGAAAGATTTAATTTGGCGAGTTCTGCAATGGCACGAACGTCATCGGTAGAAAGCTTCTGAGTCATGGTTGTTCCCTTGCTCGTGTATGACTTCGTAGTCATTATACCACTGAATATCCAAACAAAAACAAAACTTCAGTGGCAATTATTTTACAGCACAGAGATTATAACAGGTCTACAATGAAAGTAAGCATCGACGATACACAATATGCGGTCATATGATATGCTTATAACCGCAAAATGGTGTATAAAGCGATGATAGTATAGTGTAGCAGACATCATGACAACCGAAAATTTACAGGTCGACCGCGAAACAGTTTTAGAGACAAAAAAACATTGGTTACAGGCGCGTAAAGCACAAACGCCCTTAACTGCAATTTCCGCATTGGCATCCATGCAAAACCGTCCACGCCCAATTTTGAGTACCATCCCCTCTGATGGGCGCGCGCAAATCATCGGCCAGATTAGACGCCACGAAATGTATGACCCCGTTGCACAGGCATTACAATATGCACGGGGGCGAGTCGATGCTATCTCTTTATACACCGACCACAGTCTTTATAACGACGATTTCGACGATATGCAAATGATAGCGGCAGCGGTTAAAGATTTGCCGATTATTTACCAAAACTATGTACTTGATGATTATCAAGTAATTGAAGCGCGGGCGGCAGATGCCTCTGCAATTATACTCTATAGCTCGATACTCAATGAAGCGACCTTGTGGAACGTGGCATCGGTGACGCAGCGCTGGAAAATGAGCGTCATTGTGCAAGTTGATAATGCGACGACGCTAGAAGCGATTAACCGCCTCAGCCCCCACGCCATCGCTATCGGCGATAACGATATGGTGATTCATCGCGGGCTGGATTTATTGGAACAACTGCGGCCTCAAGTGGGTTTCAATATCCGCGTTGTGTTTTTGCCAACGGTAGAAACGCTTGAAGCCGCCCATGCCGCCATTGAATTAGGCGCAGATGCCATTATCATCAGTCCACATTTGCTAGAAAATGACAAACGCAAGCAATTGGATGAAATCGTGAACCGTTAACGCGCCGACCATTTATCTTCATCAATCCCCGCTTGCGCATTCTCCCAACGAGCGGCGACAAATAGCCAATCGGACAGGCGATTGAGATATGGTAGCACGTGCTCGCCAATAGGCTCATGGCTGGTGAGGGCGACGGCTAAGCGCTCAGCACGGCGACAGACGGTGCGCGCAACGTGCAGCTGAGCAGCAGCAAGTGCCCCGCCGGGCAGGATGAAATGGCGCAGAGGCGCTAAATCTGCGGACATCTGGTCAATCGTTTGCTCTAACCACGCCACCGTTTCTGCATCCATCCGCACCACCCAATCAGCTTTTGCATCTAACGGCGTGGCGAGGTCTGCACCAAGATTGAAGAGCTGGTGCTGAATGCGCGCTAGCCATTCGTCCATCTGGGCGGCAGGCTGGTGGGCACGGGCAACGCCAAGCACGCTATTCAGCTCATCGACCGTCCCATAAGCCTCTACCCGCAAATGTGTTTTGGAGACCCGCCCGCCGCTGAAGAGCGCTGTCGTGCCTTTGTCGCCGGTTTTTGTATAGATTTTCATCGGTTTCACCCCTTGTCAGAATAGAACATTTGACCTATCATAATTATGTCATCTTCAAGCTATAGCTTAACATCCCCGACCGGCTGCTAAAACCCGAAAAACGCATTACACTAGGGTAAAGCAAACAACCCTAGCTAAAACAAGGAAACCAGTATGGCCAAAAGAAAACCTAAAAAGATTGAGAACGATACTTCACAGAACACCGACGAAGCCAAAGAGAAAGCGTTGGAAGCGGCATTAGGCGAAATCACCAAGCGCTATGGCGATGGCGCGGTGATGCGTTTGGGTGATGCGCGACATCTGACAGTAGAAACCATTCCCACCGGTTCGCTGGGCGTTGATATTGCGCTGGGCGTTGGCGGTGTACCGCGCGGGCGGATTATTGAAATCTATGGACCAGAGAGCAGTGGGAAAACGACGCTCTGCTTGCACGTCATCGCAGAAGCCCAGAAACGCGGCGGGGTTTGCGCCTTTGTCGATATGGAGCACGCGCTAGACCCCATTTATGCCGAGCGCGTTGGGGTGAACATTGATACGCTGTATATCTCCCAACCCGATACTGGCGAACAAGCGCTAGAAATCACCGAGTCACTGGTGCGCTCTGGTGCGCTAGATGTGATTGTGGTGGATAGTGTGGCGGCATTAGTGCCCCGTGCCGAAATTGAGGGCGAAATGGGCGATAGTCATGTTGGCCTGCAAGCGCGGTTGATGTCACAAGCGTTGCGCAAGCTCTCCGGCGCGATTAAGCAATCGAACTGCGTTGTGCTCTTCACCAACCAGCTCCGCGAGAAAGTGGGCGTGCTCTTCGGCTCGCCGGAGACGACCACCGGCGGGCGGGCGCTGAAGTTCTACGCCAGTGTGCGGCTGGACATCCGCCGCATTCAGACCATTAAACAAGGGGGCGAGGCCATCGGCAACCGTACCCGCGTGCGTGTGACCAAGAACAAGGTTTCTGCCCCATTCCGTGAAGCTGAGTTCGATATCATGTTCTATGAGAACGGCATCAGCAAAGTGGGCGAAATCATCGACATTGGTGTAGAGCTGGATTTAATTGAGAAGCGTGGGGCATTTTACCGCTATAATGATGACTTGCTGGGGCAAGGGCGCGAGGCGGCGAAGCAACACCTCATGGAAAATCCGACCATCATGGAAGAAATCGAAAACCGCATCCGAGAGATTGTCGGCTTGCCGCCAGTTTCTAGCTTGCCAGCAGAAGACTAGTGCGCACCGTGCTATCAGCCAATAGCAAGCTAACCGTAGGGCTGTTTTGAAGAAACTATGGAGCATTTCCCAGCGGAAACCAGTCAATAAAAATATCCCCTCGAAAAGGAGGGGATGTTTTTTGCAAGGGTATTATTTCTTCGCGCCGCGCCGTGCTGGCTTCTTTTTAGCTTTAGCGGCGGCAGCTTCTTCTTCCGCCTGTGTTTTGGCTTGTTGGTAAACCGAGAGCAAACGCTGAACACGCTCTTTTGTTTTTTCGGCGGCAGTTTTCATGGTGACCACCGAAGGCGCACTAGATGAAACGTTGTGGTTATCTTCGCGTGTGCCGTAGTACATAACGCCCACAACCACGATAAGATCCAGAATGATGAAGGCAATTAAAGCTTCCACAATCTATGCTCCCCGCTACAAAACGATTGAATAGCCCTATTGTACCCGAAAGCGCGCCAATCGCACACGGCAGTTTTTCGCTGGGGACGGGCGTTGAGTCAAGTTAACTGAGAAAGCGAAATAAGGCGGTTGTAATTTTGTATAATCTGGCGAACTCTGTTTACTTGTCAAAGCGTTCGGTATTAGGTAGAATGGCCGTAGCATCTTGTTCCAGTTTGCACAAGCGAAGTTCAACCGGCAGCCACCGCGTGTATTCTGTTGTGCACTCTCTGTCTGTCGGCCTATATTCCTCGTCTTGCAATCCGGGTAAAAGTGGGATTTCCAGATGAATCTCGGACAGTCTAATTCAAACATCAACATTGTCTTTCTACTCATCTTTCTAGTCGTTGTTGTCATTGCTGGTTTTGTTGTGGGCGCGGCGGTCACGCCGATCGTCTTCCCACCAGCGGCTGCCGCCGAGGCAGAAAATGTCGACAGCCTTTTCCAGACCTTTTTAAGCATCGGCACGGCGATATTCTTGCTGGTGGAAGGTCTACTGGTATATTCAATTATTCGCTATCGCCACCGCCCCGGTGATGATGGCGACGCCCCACCCATTCATGGCAACGCCATGCTGGAAATTGTCTGGACGATTATTCCAGCGCTGTTAGTCATCTTCCTGAGCCTCATCAGTTATGATGTGTGGACACGCAACCAGGAAGTGAAAGCGCAGGAGAATATCGTCAACGGGCAAGAGATTGAGGTTCGGGCGGTGGCACAGCGCTTCGCCTGGACTTTCGAATATGAAGCGCCGGAAATGGTAACTAACTTCCGTGGCGAAGAAGTGCCCATTCTCATCAAGGACAACACGTTGCACACCTATGTTGGGCAAAATGTGTACCTGACGATTGAATCGTTGGATGTGAATCATGCCTTCTGGGTGCCAGCCATGCGCTTAAAGCAAGACGCGCTGCCGGGGTATGTGGCGGATTTACGCTTCCGCCCGACATTAGCTAGCTATGAGGGTGAGTTCGACCCTGACCCTGAAAAACTCAATGAGCAGAGCTTCCCGGTGATTTGTGCCGAGCTTTGCGGCGGCGGTCATGGTGAAATGACAGCGCGCATTGTGGTACACCCCAGCGAAGAAGCTATGCTGAGCGCCTTCTGGGATGGCGCAGTAGAGGAGTTCATCCGCATCGCGCAGACAAACCCAGTTGAGGCCGGGCGGGAAATTATCCAGAATTACCCGTGCTTCAGCTGCCATACCCTCGATGATTTGGGTTGGACAGGCCTCATTGGGCCATCCTTAACCGATATCGGTGACCGCGCGGATAAGCGTATTGAAGGGGTAAGCGCGGAAGAATACCTCGTGCGCTCTATCTATTACCCCGATGAATTCATCGTCAATGGCTTCCAAAATCAGATGCCCCCATTCCGCAATAGCATGTCGGCGGATGATTTAGAGGGCATTGTGGCCTATCTCTGTGCGCAGACGAGTAGTGGAGAGTCGGCCTGCGACCTTGAAAACTTGACGGAAATCGTCAATGAATACCGTTAAACCTAGTCGTTCTTGATGAGCTGAAAGGAACGCATATGGCTACTATCTCGATACCGCTCCCCGGCATCAGCGAAACGGCGCCCCGCCCGCGCCTATCGGAATATTTTCGTTGGAGCGTAGACCATAAAATTATTGGTGTGCAGTACATGGTCACCGCGCTGTTCTTCTTCCTCGTTGGCGGCGCAATGGCAATGCTCATTCGCTGGGAACTGTTAACGCCAAAACTCGATGTGCTCGATTCTGGCAGCACCTTCAACGCGGTGCTGACAATGCACGGTTCGGCCATGCTCTTCTTATGGATTATCCCGATGATGGCCGGGCTGGGTAACTATATTGTGCCGCTACAGCTAGGCGCGAAGGATATGGCGTTCCCCTGGTTGAACGCTTTCGCCTTCTGGCTCATTCCGCCCGCTGGCTTATTGATTATCATGGGTTGGTTCTTTGGCCCAGCAGAAGCTGGATGGACGGCTTATCCGCCTTTGAGCACAATGTTCAGCGGCGACGGCCAAACCCTGTGGGCGTTAGGCGTGCACTTACTCGGTCTATCCTCCATTCTTGGCTCAATTAACTTCATTGTCACCATTAAAAACATGCGCCCACCAAGCATGAGCATTTGGCAAATGCCGCTGTTCTGCTGGGCGATTTTGGCGACAAGCATCATCGCAGTGATGGCGACACCGTTCCTCGCTGGCGCGCTGACCTTGCTCATCCTCGACCGTGTGGCTGGCACGACGTTCTTCAATCCGGCGGCGGGCGGCGATGTGTTAGTCTGGCAGAATATCTTCTGGTTCTACAGCCATCCGGCGGTGTATGTGATGGTGTTGCCTAGCTTCGGCATCATGTCCGACGTGATTTCGGTACATTCACGGAAGCCAATTTTTGGTTACCGTATGATTGCGCTCTCCAGTTTGGCGATTGCGCTGGTTGGTTTCACCGTGTGGGCACACCACATGTTTACCAGCTTGCAGCCAGAACTGCGCATTCCCTTCATGGTGACCACAATGATCATCGCTGTGCCGACGGGGATTAAAATTTTCAGCTGGCTAGCAACGGTTATCGGCGGCAAGATACGGTTAAATAGTGCTATGATATTCGCCTTGAGCTTACTATCGCTCTTCCTGATTGGCGGCATCACGGGCGTTATGCTGGCCGCCGTGCCGATTAACATTTATGTTCACGACACTTACTTCGTCGTGGCGCACTTCCACTTCACGCTATTTGGTGGTGGTGTGTTCGGCATTTATGCCGCGCTCTATCACTGGTGGCCAAAGATTACTGGGCGCAAACTGGATGAGCGACTGGGTAAAATTCACTGGTTCTTGACCTACTTCGGCTTTCTCGGCACCTTCTTCCCACAGCAAATTGTGGGTATGCTGGGTATGCCGCGCCGTGTTGCAGTTTATGACCCGGCCTTCCAATCGTGGAATGTGATTATCAGCATTTCTGCCTTCATCTTAGGCCTCTCCGTGCTGGTACTCATTTATAACATGGTGGTGAGCACTATTCGAGGCGAAGTGGCTGGCCCCAACCCATGGCGCGCGCTGACGCTGGAATGGGCGACAAGCTCTCCACCGCCGGCATGGAACTTCGATGAAGACCCTGTGCCCTTCGAAGACCCATATGGCTATGGTACGGAAGGTGCAAATGCCTATCTCTCTGCTTTAGAAGAGCGCTTCAGCCCGCCGGTCGTGGCGCCCGCTGCAGAAACAGTAGAGGAAGCCGCTGAAGAAATTGCTGAAGGCGAAAGCAGCCAAGAGGCCTAGCAACAAATAGACGATATGTAGGGGCGTGCACACTCGCGCCCCTACCAGCACATTAAAAACAAGCCATGCAACCTAAGGCACGACAACAACCATTCATGAGCGAAGCCGCCCGCCAACGGGCGGAAGAATTGGCGCTGAAGAACCGCCGTACCGGTTTGACCATTTTTCAGTGGTCATGGATTATGGCGTTCATCAGTTTAGTGGTGGTGAACTTACAACTGCGCAACCAGTATCCAAGCTGGCCGCCGCCCAATGTTAAGCCATTTAACCCGGTGTTGCCCACTATCGCCACGCTGGGCTTAATTTTAAGCGTGGTGCTGGTCAATCGCGCCCATCAAGCCATCAAGCAAGATGAGCAAAGGCGCTTTTTAGGGCAATTGGGCATCGCGCTGGGGCTGGGGCTGGCCTTTGTGCTGGTTATGGCCTATGAGTGGGTTATCGCAGATGTCAGTACACAGTATGGCGTTTTGTTCCGCCTGATGACGGCTTTTCATGGTCTTCATGCGCTGGTCATCGGGGGCATTCTGGCCTATATCTACCGCGCGGGGCGTCAAGGGCACTATCATAGCGGCAACACGTGGGCAGTAGAAGCAGGGGCGAAATTGTGGTATTTCGTGCTGGTGGCATGGATACTATTTTATTTGTTCTTGTATTGGATATAATTCGGCTCATTGTGCAAGTAGCGGCTTAGCTGGCCGCGATAGAGGTAACAGGGAAGGTATTCTTCTATGGAACGACTTATGCGGCTATTACGGTCGCCGCTCGGTATCGGTCTGCTGGGCTTTATACTGACGCTGGCAGTGGTCATTCAGCTGCGCAACTGGCAGGCTCAGATACACCCGTATCGCATTGAGCAATTGCAAGCGCAACTGGCGACCGCCACGGAAGAAGCGCGCGCCGATATTGAAACAGCCATCGCGGCTGAAGAAGCGGCTTATGCAAGCTATCACTTTGATTTATTCGATGTTAGCCCGCACTACGATTGGGGCTTACCCGTTGTGCTGGCGCTGAT
>WGEI01000108.1 GCA_015492875.1 Anaerolineae bacterium
GATGAATTCCACCATGCTCTCGGTGAAGTGATGGGGCGTGCGCGATTCTAGCACCAGCGCCCCCAACACCCGATCATGTGTCACTAAGGGCATGGCCACACAAGAGCGCGCCTGTGTATCTGACGGCGCGCCATCTGGCATGTCTTGCATATCACCAATCGTGATAACCTCACGCGATTCCATGACTTGCTTCAGCACTTTTTTCTGCTTAGCTGTCAGTTTCTTCGTCTCGCAATCGCTGCCCTTGCTATAGGCGATTTTGAGCGTGTTATTCTCTGCGGTGATGATACAGCCACCATCGGCGCCGCTGATGGGCAAAATATGCTTGAGGCCAATCTCCAGCACATAGGCCAAATCCAAATGCTGGGCGAGGTCTTGCTCCATCCACTGCATGACATTGAGTTCGACGACATAGCTAGCCAGCTTAGTCTCAATCTCTTTCAGCTCGTTGACATTGCGCACAATCGCCAGCACGTTATCATCATCCAGCTTCACCATGCGCGCTTCTAGCCAGATGATGTCGTCATCGTCTAGCTTGATGTAATACTCAAAGCTATGAGGCAGGCCAGTGCGCAGGGTACGCTTGAGGAAGGCCAGCGCTTGCTGTTCATATAGTGGCGGGAATATCCCCTCCGTGAGCGGCTTGCCAATGAGTTCGTGCGGGGGATGGGGGAGCAAATAGTTGAGTTCGGCACGGGCGTGAAAATCTTCATACACCCCTTCACGATTGAGCACACACACTAAGTCCGGGATGGCTTCTAATAGCGCCCGATAACGCGCCGAGCCAACTTCTAGCGCTTCTTCCGTTTGCTTATAGCTGGTGACATCTTGCACCACGCCTTGAAAGTGACATTGCTCCCCATTATTCACCAGCATAACGACCTGCCGCACCCAACGTTGGCGGCCATCGCGCCGTATAATCGGGAAGCGGTAAATGGTGCGCGGGGTCTGTTTCTCGTACTGCGTGCGGTAAAAATCGAGGACGCGCTCGCGCCATTCTGGTGCGATGATCCACGTGAAATGATTATTCACAACTTCTTCGGGCTTATACCCCGTGAGTTGCTCTACTGACGGGCTGAGGTGGATGAAATAGCCCTTCTCATCGGTGATATACACCACATAGCCCGCCGCTTCTAGCACTTGCTGGTATTGTTGCAACATAAGGTCGGCATTATCGAGCATGGTTGAAAAAAGTTGCTTATGATTCATGGGCATTCGCTCCATGTTGTTTGGAGGAGCAGCGCTTCCGATAGTTGAGGGATGTTGCGGAAATTATTACCCCTATACATACATTGTAACCCCGTTTCAAACTTTTTGAAAGCGGGTTAAACGTTAAGTTTACACCTTGAGCCGTGAGGAACAGCAGAGAGGAGCGAGGATGTTCAATTGGCTCAGCCAGCTATTCAACGGGCGCGACAATCAAGCCCAGTTGCGCCACGAGGCGGCACATGTGGCCGCTGTCGCCGTGCATAACGCGCCCCAACCGCCCGATGTGGTACAGCCTGCTCATAGTGGCGCTTACCAACAATCGGCATGGGTCTATACGGCGGTGAACCGCATTGCTGAGGCCGCCGCCCTTGTGCCCTTGCACATTTACCGCTATGAGGACGACCGCCGCCTGCAAGTGGCGACGCACCCCCTGCTCACGTTGCTTGACGCGCCCAACCCGTTTCTGAGCCGTTTCGAGCTATTGGAGCAGACGGTGGGCATGTTAGAGCTGACGGGTAACGCCTACTGGTTTTTGGTGGGCGATGCGGCGGGCAGGCCGGTAGAAATTTGGCCGCTGCGCCCAGACCGCGTCAGCATCGTGCCGCACCCTCAGCGCCATGTGCGCGGCTATATTTACGAGGTCGATGGCCAACGCATCCCCTTAGAGGCGGTGGAGGTGGTGCACTTCAAGCGTTGGCATCCCGCCAATGACTATTATGGCCTGTCGCCCTTAGAGGCGGCGCGCTTGGCCGTGCTCACCGATTACGATATGGCGCGTTGGAATCGCAATACCTTCGGGCGGGATAATGGCGTGCCGGCTGGCATTGTCAGCATCAAGGAGTATGTCGCCGATGCCGATTTTGAGCGCATCAAACGCGAATGGCGCGAGAGCTATGGCGGCCCCCAGCGGCGGACGGCTTTCCTGCGTGGTGCGGCGGTAGAGTGGCAAGATATTGGCCTGTCGCACCATGAGATGGACTTTTTGCAGGGGCGGCGCGCCAACCGCGACGAGATTTTGCAGATTTTCGGCGTGCCGGTCGCCCTGTTGAGCGAGAACGCCACCGAAGCCAATGCCCGCGTTGCCGAGCGCCAGTTCATCGAGCGCACGCTCTGGCCGAAGTTGGTGCGGCTGGCGCAAAAAATCACGCAGGAGCTATTGCCATTTTGGGGTGAGGGCGATGTGGCGGCCTTCGAGGATATTCGCCCCACCGATGCGCGGGCGCGCCTATTGGAGCTGCGCTCGGCCTATCCCGTGCTGAGCATCAACGAAATTCGGGCGCGTTACTTTGGACTGCCGCCTGTGGATTGGGGAGAAGCGCCACCAACAACGCGGGCGGCCATGCCCTCTGCTGGCGAAACGGGGGAGAGCGCGCTCTATGCGGGGGCTGCCCGTGCCGAACTGAAGCGCTGGGAGAAGTTCGCGCTGCGGCGGCTGGGGCGTAAAAGCGTCCGCCCCTTCGAACCGCGCCATATCGCCAAAGCGCTGGCGCAAACGTTGCAGGCCGAGCTACAAACGGCACAAACAGCTGAGGCGGTGCGCGCCATCTTCGCCCGCGCCCGCCAGCAACTGCCGCAAGCGTAAGGGGGAATGAGGGGCAGTCTTCACTTGTGAGGGCTGCCTACCGTTTTGCTTGTGAGAGTTTCCGCAGCCCAAAAAC
>WGEI01000109.1 GCA_015492875.1 Anaerolineae bacterium
AGCGTCAGATGTGTATAAGAGACAGAATACGAGGATGCCTTCGGGCAGGACAATAATTGTTCCCAACCCCGCTTCTAACGCTGCCCGATGAGCGGCGGTATCTACACCACGAGCATGCCCGCTTACTACTACCCACTGGTACGGGGCTAGCTGTTTGATGACAGCGCGAGTGATAGATAAGCCGTGCTCATCAGTATTTCTTGAACCGCAAAAGCCGACAGCTGGACGGTTGAGCAGCTCCAAATTCCCCCATACATAAATCGGATTGGGGGCTTTATCGCCCAATGCAGTTTTGAGTTTTTCGGGGTATTGCGGATTATCCACAGTGAGGATAGTGATATTTTTCTGTTGTAGCGGGGTTGTTGTTTGTTGCCCTTTGGCGAAAGCGACGATATTGGCGGCGACTTGAATAGGCAAGCCGAACTCCTCTTTTATCCTTTCAGCAGAAAGCGATAAAAGGTAATCGAGGTTTTTTCCACGCTCGTTTAGGCGTTTTTGTATGTGTTGATAACGTTTTTGTCCAATACCACGAATGGACAAAAGAGCTTTCATCTCCATAAGCAAATGCTGTGTCTAGACATTGGATTGACTATGTGTTTTTGTGGCTACTAATCCGTAAACAGTAGCACCATAACGCTGCAAGCGCTGCGCAATTTCATTCATTGTAGCGCCAGATTGGTAAATATCGTCGATAAGTATGATATGTTTGCCTTGTAAATTTTGTTCATCCACACGTACAGTTTCAAAAATTTTGCCAACTTGTTGGAACTTCTCTTCCAATGATAAATCTTTCATATTGCTTGGATGCTTATTAATTAATATTGGCGCAATTGGTTTGTCTAAATCGCGGCCAAGATGTGTAACAAGTTGTTGTACTAACGGTGAGCGGCTGCTGGGAACGCCATAAATGTAATCTGCTTGATGGTATAAGGGATGGTGCTTGATGAACTCTAAGAAATGCTTAACCAATTGGTCTATTGTGCCGTTCTGGTATTTCGCTTGATAAACTAGTTCCCCTATTTTTGTTCGCCCGCCTTGATATTGCATATGATAGTCTAAGGCAAATGTTTGTGCCAAATTATCATCCAAAAATAGATATTGCTCAAATAGTGAGAGTATTGTCGATATTTGAGAGGCCAATTGTTCGTTAGCATGATTGATGAAAAGGCCAAAATCATAGTCATTATATTGGTCTGGCCAAATAGGGCTTATATTCACAGTATGATTAGCCCGTAGTATGTCTCTTAACAACTCTAAATACCGACGTGCGCCTTTAATGCGGACAACGAGAGTGTCCCCATTATTTTTAGAGTATTGGTTGAATTTCTCCAAATGAGTTGGTTTGATTGTATCCATTTAGACCTTGCCAGTTTTTTCTATTGTAGAGCATTTGTTCGCATTCTGCAAAGCGCTACCGTTCCATCTCTGCCCGCACGGTCTCCAGCAGTGTATCCGCGCGTAATTGTGCCAGCGTATAACATGGCCCCCCTAAATGTTCTGCTAGCCGCGCCGCCAACCCTTGATCAAACGCCACATGCTCCATGTTGATAGTCACTGTGCGGATGTCCTCGTCGCGTATCATTTCGGCAATACGGTGCGCTTCTTCCTCTGGCGGGCTATTGGGGCTGAGCGAAACATTCCCCGCGCCATCGGTCAATAAAATCATCATCGGCATCACGTCTGGCTGGTGCAATTTCTCGCGCTTGATGGTTTCGTAGGCCAAAAGCAGGCCGGCGCTGAGCGGTGTCTTGCCACCAACGGGAATATCTGCTAGCGCTTCTTTTGCCAGCACCACCGAGTTAGTCGGGGGCAATACCAGCGTGGCGCGGTCTTTTTGGAACACCACCAGCCCGACACGGTCGCGCCGTTGGTAGGCATCGGTGAGCAGCGACATAATCGCGCCCTTCGTCGCCTGCATGCGCTCGGCTACGGCCATGCTCCAAGACGCATCAACGACGAACAAAATCAGGTTGCTGGCTTTGCGCACCCGCACCTTGCGCTGCAAATCGCTCTTGCGCAGGGCATAGGCCATGCCGCTCTCTTCCTTTTGCTGTGCGCGCGCTTTTTGATAAGGCGCAGCCGCCCGCAACGTGGCATCAAAGGCGATGTCATCAGTACGGTCACCAGCTGGGCGCGCTTGAATATAGCGCCCGCGCTTGCGGTCAGTGCGCGTCCGAGAGCGCCGCCCGCTTTGCCGCCGCGTCATTTTATCGAGATTGGTTTGAAGTTTACGGGTTTCGAATTCCGCCCCGGACTCCTTCTTCTCGCCGCCTTCCCACCAATGCGCGTTTTGCGTGGGGAAAATCTCTTGTGGGGCGGCTTCGGCACTGCTTAAGTCCGGAGCGGTCTCGTGGGTTTCGTCGCCTATGGCGTTACTTTTTTTTTATCGGAAGATTGCTCATCTCCCGGCGCTTGGCTGCTCTGGTTGGCGTCGCCCTCATCGTCGCCCATTTCCTCTTCCAGCTGCTGCATTTGGGCATCCAGTGCGCTTAAATCAACTTGCGCATCGGCGAAGGGGCCGCGCTTGAGGCGGTGGGGGATAGCCAGCTCAATGGCCAGTAGAATATCTTCGCGGGTGATATGGTCACGCCCGCTGAAGGCAGCATTAGCGCGCGCTGTCTTCAGAATGACCAAATCGGCGCGGTGGCCATCAATCTGCATAGCGCTGGTCATACGGGCGATAAGTTGCAAATCGTAGCGGGTATAGTGCACGTCGTCCACACGCTCACGAGCGAGGGCAATTCGCTCGCTGAGCTTTTGCTCTTCTGCCGCCCATTGTTTACGGAAGCCCTCTGGGTCGCTATCAAAAGCGATATGGCGCTCTAGAATTTCCATCCGCTCTTCGGGGCTATGAATACCGTGCACCTCAACCGATAGCGCAAAACGGTCTAATAATTGCGGGCGTAAATCGCCTTCCTCAGGGTTCATCGTGCCGATGAGGATGAAACGCGCCGGATGGCTGAAGCTGATGCCCTCGCGCTCCACCACATTGACGCCCATCGCCGCGCTATCCAACAGCAAATCGACAACGTGGTCGTCAAGCAAATTCACCTCATCAACATAGAGGATGCCGCGGTTGGCCGCCGCCAAAACACCCGGCTCAAAGTGGCGCTCCCCTTTTTGAATGGCTTTTTCAATATCGAGCGTCCCCACAACACGGTCTTCCGTCGCGCTGACGGGCAAGTCAATGAAGCTGATGCGACGGCGCTCTATTGGCGGTTGATTTTTCCCATTGCCATAGCGCTCACGGGTGACATCTGACCATGTTTCGGGGTGATGCGGGTCATCGTTAAAAGGCGAATCCGCCACCACATCCACCTCTGGCAACAACGCTGCCAGCGCGCGGGCGGCAGTCGATTTACCCGTGCCGCGTTCACCGCGTATGAGCACCCCGCCAATGCGCATATCAACCGCATTGAGAATGAGGGCGCGTTTCATACGCTCTTGACCGACAATAGCCGTGAAGGGGTAGACAACTCGTCTGGTAGCCATGTACACATCCAATTTGCTAACAAACTACAATCGGAACTGCCATTATACGGCACAGCCCCGCTGGTATCTAGGACCAATGCGGGGCAGGTGGGGAATATCCATCGGGGATGGGCTAAATATCCGTATCAACCTCTTCGGCAATTTCATCGAGGAAGCTGGGCGTGAGGTGAGAGAGAAACCCTTGTTCGCGCGCAATCTCAAATTTGCTCAGCAGTTTCGAATAGGGGATATAGCGGCATATTTGGGCTAGGGGCTTTCGCAATGCTTGTTTGAAGATGGGGCGGTTGATTTCTCTGACGATTTTCTCTTGTCGTTCATCTGGAGCTACAATATAAAGAGGAATATCGATATTGGGCTGCATGGTCATTAAGTCGGCCATTCGCAAAATACCTGAATAGATTGATGATGTATGTTCAATTTCGAAGGCGGCACAGATGCTATTGCCTTCAAACCATATCACATCGATGAGTTCGATGGTGCGTTGGCTGGCAATATCGTAACGGAATGGGAATTCCTTTCTTAGATTAGTGAATGTGCTGAAATGCTGCCCTTCAAACGATTTGTTTTTATCATTATTAGCTACCCACAGGCCAAGCCCCATTGCTTGCCCCATTGTCAATAATATCCCCTGAATGTCAGTATGGCTTAGAGTTCTTTCACTCTCTGGCGATGCTGTTTCTTCTACATCGCCATTTTCATCTTCGGGAATAGAGACCGAAACATCTTCCGCAGTGCGGTAAACCTTACGGTAGAGTTTCTTGGGGTCTATTGGGCGAACAACAGGGTTTTGAGCAGCGTTTTCTAAGGCACGCATGATAATCTGGGCGTCTTTTTCCTTTTCTTTAACAGGGCTGCGACGAAAATGTACAGGCCATGATTTATTTGAACCTTCTGTTTGAAAAATGGAAAGCTCTTGTAACTGTTTGACGGGCACAGCATGCTCTAAATCTAGTTGAAGCAAAATTTTTACTGGCGCACAGCAAGGATACCCTTCGCCGAAGATTGAATCATCCTTGAACGGTGCGCCCGTCACTTCCATGATGGCCACATAACGAGAAATGCCCGTGACATACGCGAAGATAATATCGCCCACTTTTATCCTTTGCATCGTTGACCAACGTCTTTCGGGTGCGCCGATGAATTTATCGGGCATTGACAGGAG
>WGEI01000110.1 GCA_015492875.1 Anaerolineae bacterium
CAATGTAGCCAACAATGAACATACCCATGAATTTACCAAAGGCATAACCTCTGTCCGCTAATGCGGGGAAAGCCACAAAAAGCAACGGCCAAATTAGCACGCCAAAGCCAATAACCGCCAGCCACCAGACAAGAACGGTCAAAACAGGTTGAGCGTTTATGGGGTTATCATAGCTGAAGCGTTCTGACCATGTGCCGCCTTGTTGGTTCATCTCACGGGCTTCTGGCGGGAGCATGAGATTAGTGGGGGCAATATCGGCAGTGATGGATGGTAAATTGAGCACCCCAATCATCTCTGTACTGCCATTACCGCCGCCATATGGTGCGGCAACCTCGCTAGCTTGCGTTAGGGGAATGCTCTCTAGCAATAAGCGGACGGCATTAATGTCAAAATCATCGCGCTTTTTATAGATGAAAACAGCGGGATGGTCGTAAACATGAAATGCCTCATCGGGTTCAAGCTCGTTAAACCATTTTGGCGAATTGAAAATAGGCAAGTATTGGTCAGAGATTTGAATAGAGCCAAGCTCAAAACTTTCATTGAAAAGCGCAACTAAATCATAGCCTAAATCGCCACCAAACAGGGCATCATAGTACAATGAAGACATTGGCCAGCGCATACGGTTGCGGGTGAGCGTGTCGTAAAAGCGATTGCTGCTAATCGTGACATAATCGGCAAATTCGAGGCCAGCGAGGATATTCTCGCGCTTCATCACCGTATCTACAGGGAAAGACATGGCCATGTCAAAGGCGTTGACTAGCGCTTGCCAAGCCTCTTGCGCATTACATTCATCTGCGCTAACAAGCCCTGGTGGCGGGTCATCAGCCAATGTGAGGCCATCTGGCAGGCGACATACGCGGGTAGCCGCAAGTTGATTATCCCATGCGCCTTCGTCGGTAACGACAGAACCAGCGCCGATAAGCTGGCCGCCTTCAATCACTTCAAACTTAAATGTGTAGAGTTGGTTCGCCTCGATAGTCACAGGTTCTGGAAAGGTAATTGTATAAGCTTCGCCAAGTGGGTGCTTATCGCGAGAGAAGTCCGATGTATAAGTGACTTCTGTTAGTAGCTCGCCATTGCGCGCTAGAGAAATGTAGATTGTCTCTTCTTCTGGATCGTCGTTGGGGTCACCCATATGGGGGATGAACACGGACGAAACAGCGCCATCTGCAGGCGCAATGAAATCGTAGATGAACGGCGCGCCTTGTGTATAGGCTGATGCACTTCGCAAAAGGGTGTTGATGGCATTCTGGCGCGCTTGGGAGATAACGTCATTTTCTAATGAAGCTGTAGCAAAAAAGGTTGGGTTACTGTTGGCAACCGCAATGTTGATGAGGGGTGTTCCTTCTGGCGCACCTTCTATCCGCATAGCAAAGTCGCCGGGAATTTGTTCAAATATCCAACGAGCACCTTGCACACGGGTAAGTTCGTGGCGGTAGATATTGGTGAACATGAACGCCCACAAGAAAGTAAAACCAACGACAGCGACCGTCAACGCTTGGGCGGCGCGGCGACGCCATACAGCAGTCGGAACGGCGGCATAGTGTTGGAGCAGCATCCACAGTGTCCACGCAGCCAAAATAGCTATGGGGCCATATAAAGGCAAGAAATAGCGCATGGTCATGACCCATTGCCGCCCCAGCCAGCCAAAATAAACCAGCACCCACGCCACAAGTAGCACGTTCTGAAGCGCGCCCGCACGCCCGCGCACAATGCGCCACAGCGCCCAAAGGCAGCCAAACCAACCAACGACACCTAAGGCCAGCCCCATACCCCAAAATAGCATGTCGCGTAGCGGGTATAAGTAGGATGGGCGGCCTAACCATTGCCAGTTGGGCGGCGAATCTACAAGGCCGCTAATGCCATGACTAGCGCTGAGCATGTCGTTAATCCAACGCGGATTAATGCCTGTTGGGATGAAACCTGTAGCGGTGAAGGCATGGGGATTAGCTATGCGAAATGCAAGCACGGTCATGAAGCCTGCTAAGAAAAGGCCGCCTATATGCTGCAAAAAGATGGTGCGCCGTTCCTTAGGGGGTAAACTGAAATCAAATGCGGGCAAAAGGCGCAAAATGATGACAAGAAAAATCAAGCCAACTAATGGAATGGTGTTAATGCGGCCTGCGAGGGCTGCACCAAAGGCAACACCGAAGCCCGCGTAATACCACCAGCGAAAACGGCCTTGTGCATAAGCGGCGAAAAGTATGGTGAGGACAACGAAGAAATTCGTGATGGCATTCACTGTGCCAAAGTGCGATTTTTGAATGGGTAATACTGCCGCTGCATAAAGCATCGCGGCAAGAAGCCCAACCCACTTATTATGAAGGCGTTTGCCCAGAAGGAAAACGAGGAAAATCGTGCCAATATCAAAGAACGCTGACAGCGCTCTCCAGACGAGCTGATAACCTTCGAAAGAGAAGATGGGGCTACCGGCAAGCTCCTGTTGTTGTAAAAACTGGCTGGTGTAGTATGTGAGCAACATGGGCAGCGTGCCATAAGCATAAAAGCCTGCACCTGCATTATGAGGATTCAAGGGCGAGCAATCTGTATCCCAAATTGGCCCTACCCCACCGCTCTCTGGATAGCGCCGATCACAGCGGTCTCGTTGCAAAGCAACTGATTCTATTGAAGTCAGCCGCACTAAACGCAGCTCGGCAATACGTTGGGATTCTATAGCGCCGGGCGCATCGGTTACCAGCGCATCTACAGTGGCATCGGCCAAGGCCTGTGTCGCGGTCATAAAGTCATCATAATAAACCAGTTTTTCCGCTGGGAAATACACATCACCAGCGATGTTAGCATTTTCGCCTTGAACTACTGCTACAGCACGGGCGCTATTGGCGAGTTGATCCATCATTTGGGTCGTTGAGCCATTATAGCGGCTCTGGTCATTTAAGCGCACATAAACAACAACTTCAGCGCCAAAGGGCGTGAACTCTAAACCGCCCCCAACAAGTGGCATAGTATTGATGGTCAAAAAGCGCTCGTCGGGATGCAAATACGAAAAGTCATCCCAATTTAAGCCAACAAAGCGAAAATAACCGCCAACCAATAATGTTAAGGCGAGTAAAATTGCTACTAACGCATTGCCTCTTGTGAGACGTTGCAAAAGGTTCATCGATTGTGATTTAGGTTGTTTGTCTGTCATAAGTTATCGCGACACAAACTCACATTCACCGACACAGAAAACGGGGGCTATCCCCGTAAAGTTTGCAAACATTATCTATAAAAAACGTTACAAGCCCCTTGCTGACTAGCACCCAATATACACTATGA
>WGEI01000111.1 GCA_015492875.1 Anaerolineae bacterium
GTACTATCGCCCAGTGCTGTGAGCATAATAATAGGTACAGTGCTATGCTGGCGTATCGTTTGGCAAACCTGCCACCCATCTAACCCCGGCATCATCACATCAAGCACGATGACATCCGGCTGGGAGACCAGCGCCATACTCAACCCCGTATGGCCATCATTCGCCACGCTGACACGATACCCCTTACGGCGAAACTCAGCTTTCAAAGGCTCTGTGAGCTTCACTTCATCATCAATCAACAGCACATGAGCTTGGCTCATCTCTCACGACCTCCAAATTCACTCCCGCACATCAGCAGGCGGCATCGCGGTCACTTGTGCCGCTGATTTGGGGCGGCGGGCTTCATTAAGCGGGTGTTGGCGACGGCCTGCTGCGGGCTTAGCACGTTTATGCCCTTTAGTTGATTTTACCTGACTTTTGCCAACCCGAACGCCAAGTAATATCAAGGTACTGCCGACACCAAGCGCCACTAATAGGCGAAACCCCAGCAAATCGCCATCTGTCCCAGCAAATAGCCCATGCGCCGTCACCATGCCAAAACCAGCATAGCTGAGATAGTGGATGAGTTTCCACGCGCGGCGGCCAATGAACTTTTTCACCGCAAAACTGGCACTGATAACCAGCATCAGCCAAAAAGCCAATGTGCCCAACCCCACGAACTCTGGACGATAAGGCCCCGTGAAGGGGATGAAAATATCGCCCAGTGTATAGGTGAAATAGTCATCAAATAGCAGCAGCAAAGCATGCCCCAGCGCAAAAAGCACCGCCAGCCATGAAATGGTGCTGTGAATGGCCATCGAAATGGGGCCAGGCGACCAGTCTTTAACAAATTGACTGCTGATGAATAACCCCCAAACCGTCGATGCCATCAGTAAAATATAGGCAATGAGGCCAGATGAGCGCGTCAGATGCCACGCCAGTTTACTATCCTCAGAGAGATTGATATTGAACGAACCATCCTGAATCATGAATACAACGGATAATACAATAATGATCAAACTCGCAACAATCACCAATAGATCACGGAGACGGTTTTCCTTGTTCATGTCATGCTCCTTTCTCATGAAAATATGGGCAAGAAAAGGGGGCAGGAGACGCCCCCTCACTGGTGAGATTAGGTGAATTTACTGGTTAATCGTCGTCATACTCTTCGTCTTCGCGTTCTCCATGCTCATTTTCGTAGGCATCATCGTTATAGAAAGTTCCAGCAGGTGGCGCTGGCTGTACTACAGTTGTCGCTGCATCAGGCGTCACGATGATAACCGGCGCAGCTTCCGCTTCACGGTAGGGGATGTTATAGACAGTCAAGCCGTCACATTCACCGCTGCGCACAATCACACTGCCCGCAACCCATGCCGAACCGGTATCTGTACCGACGACGAACCAGTTGCCCTGCGGGTTTTGGCCACCAATAGGATAGGTTTCGCCACGGTAGCCATAGCCAAGAACGGTATAGCCTGTGCCGGGGCCGCTACGCAGATTAACAGAGCTAGCCGCGATGATGGCGTTACAAGCGGCGGCGGTCTGTGCCGTATCATTGGCAGGTGCACTAGTCCCAACAATCCCCATATCGCCGCTGTTATCGTCAGTATTTTCCACAACTATCGGCGCAATCTCCTCTGTGACTTCTTCTTGTGGCACAACGGCAACACCGGCAACGACATCGCTGTTGAGGTTATTACCCAGAATGGTGAAAGTATAATTCCCACCATCAACCAGCATATTGACTCCATCCACATGGCCATTATAGGCCGCCGCAACAACTTGCCCGTTTTCATCCACCACTTGCGCCGTTGCATTGGCGCCGGGGAATGTCGCTTGCACTAAACCATTTGCATTCTGCGGGATAGCTACCTCAACGCTACCGCCGGGTGCAGTGCTATTCAACGGCAAGGCAGCCTCTTGATTGAGCGTCACTTGCCCTTCAGTGAGTACAGGATTTGCGGGTATTGTCGTCATCTCAGACTTGGATTCAATACGCACATAGGCTTCCACAACACCCGGCAAGCGCTCCACACGCACGGTATGCGTACCCGTATTTGGGGCAATGCTCAGCTCTAGATGATGCACACGCGGGTCGGTCATCAAAAAGACCACTTCATTATTGCTATCGAGCATCGTCACCGACGCATCCTGCAAGTCTAACGAGACTACGCCAGACATATCCTGCGGCAAAGTAATGACAGCGTCGATAGAAGGCGAGGCATCATTCAAAGTGATGATGTCATCTTGTGCCAGCGCAGCGCCGCCGAAAACGAGCAGCAACGCGCTGAATGCTGCGAAAAGGATAAAACGTTTCATGGTTAGTTACCTCCATCAAAATTTGATGATGAAATGAACGAAATGAAATCAGATGTCGCCAGCACAGCACCATCTTGTCGAATGACAAAGGCAGCGCCTTGCCAGCGAGAAGTCAGCCAGTCTAAACCGGCATTGCTCCCTAAAATCAGTACAGCTTTGGTATAGGCTTCGGCCAAAGTGGCCTCTGTATGGGCGATGGTCACGGTGAGGGCATCGGTCTCGGCACTAGCGCCCGTCATAGGGTTGATAATGTGATGCCGCATCGAGCCATCTTGGGCTTGCCAACGACGATAATCGACCCCACTCGTCACCACAGCCATATCACAGGCGCTTATCGTGGCTACCGCCGCCCCATCCAGCGGATTTTCAACCTCCACCGGCCAACCTGCGAACTTTTGCGGCGCGCCACAGGCATACATATCACCGCCAATATCAATCAGGCACGCGCCCTCTTCTCCGGCTAGCCGCTTGGCCAGATATTGCGCCGACCAGCCTTTTGCGATACCGCCCAAATCGAGCGCACTGCCCTTAGGTATCCACACCTGCCGCTGCTTCAAGCGCAATTTAATATCACGCCAATCTGGGGCAGGTTGTGCCTGCTGCACTGCGGGCTGCGTGACGTTCTCAAAGCTGCGGTCATAACCATTCGCCAGCATCGCAGGCAAAATGAGGGGGTTATATAGCCCATCTGTGATGCGGGCGGCATTTTTTGCGGCATGGATGTTCTCTATTAGAATGTCGCTCACGGTGACCCACTCCCCAGCGCGGTTATTGAGCTGCATGAGTTCGCTATGGGGGCGGAAGCGTGAGAGATGCTGCTCTAGCCGTTCAACTTCTTGTGGCAATAGCTGGAGCAAATCCGCGCCACCTTCCGCCTGTAATTGGGCGTTAATCACGCAGCCCATCCCGTGAAAGCTGATGTGATATAAGTTGTTCATCGGCTAGACCGTGTGCGCACTGGACGCGGCGCTGGAACTGGCTGCGGGGCCGGGGCAGCTTGTTGCTGGACAACAACCGGCGCAGGGGCTTGAATGACTTGCGGGGCCGGCGGTGCTTGCACCACTGGCGCAGGCGGTTGTATGGAGGTGTTCACTTGTACGGGCGCCGAATTCACTGTTTGCTGTGTACCCTGATTACCCTGTACCGGTTGCGGCTGCCCCGGCTGGCGCAGAACCACAATGTTAGGGGATGTACGCAAGACTTGTGTTGGGGTTGGCACGATGGTAGGCGTGCTCTCACTGGTGATGCTGTCAACAGCTTGTGTCGCTTCTGGCTGTTGTACGGTTGTGGCCGTATCCGTAGCGTTGTCATCAAAGTTGCCAAATGTGTTCTGATCTAAAACGGCGAGATTTTGCGCGCCGAATAAGGTCGCTACGGTACTACCGGTCACTAATGCTGCACGAATGAGTAGTTTGCGTCCACGATCTGAATTGGCCATGCTTGTTTTCCTCCAAAAATCTCAATCGGTCATCGTGACCTCATCGTAAAGGAAAAGGCATCGCCTTGCTTGAACGTCTACTCAAATGCACCTTAAATGTGGCTTAAATCCTTCAGCTTCCCTTGAATAGCGATGAAAGTGACCTCTACTCGCCCTTTATCGCCCCAATTTTCGCCCCATCCGAAACGCGCGAGTGAATACGCCTTCGCCCGTTCGCCCATCATGGCTAATGAAGGCCACTATCGTTCTCGCTTCGCTTAGCTGGCTTGTTTGGATTTAGTAGGCCTCGCTCATTACCAACATGGCGTAGAATGATACGCTATCCTTTGAAGAGCGAAGTCTTTAGAGGAAATAATGGCGTTTGAAAAAGAGGTTACTTAGTGGCAATAGTCACCAGATACACAGTTGACGGTTATATGACAGGTTGCTATCACCCTATGTATTAGGGACAGCTTTCATGACCGTCATTGTGCTGGTACTGGCATCGGCCATAACGCTTTGGCTGGGGCATAAACTGCGCCAACGCAACGGGGGGTAATAGATACTGTTGAATTAATTACATTTTCTGTTTTTATATTTCACTCATATATTCACTAGAATAAGAATAAAAATTCTTTTGAAAATTAAATATATTGAAATTTTCATTTCTTAAGCTTTAACTGCTTGACAGTAATTAAAAACCCCCTGACAATAAATTTGTTGATAGCTACTTTCCGGCTATTATTACAACACAATAATATCAGAGAGGATCTATATAATGTCACGCAAATTTGCAGTGATCATGTTGTTAATATTTGCCATTCTACCATTGGCTGTGAAAGCTGCACCAAAAGCTGCGCCAATGGATGATCTAGGCATATTAATTGACGTAAAAGCCACAGAAGGCAATACACTCGGCGCTGTAGTTGACATGACTTTTGATGACAACAACAACCTATATATTGTTGATAATCAGGGCAATATTGAGGTTTATGACAGCAATTACAACTTTGTGCGGCGGGGCGTTTCTACTGACTCTAACCAACCCCGTGGTATTGCAGTAGCTCCCAATGGCAATATTTACCTAGCTAGTTTAGCAAGTGCACAAGTCAATGTATTAGATAGAGATTTCAATACATTGCACTCACTTGACACCCCAAGCGCAGCAATGAGCCTTGCGCTTAGCAGTGATGGGATTTTATACGTGCTGCTCATTGATAATCTTGTAGCATTCGATACAAACAATAACGATGCCCCTGTGGCTCTTACACCAGGTATCTCAATTGATCGTGGTAGAGCAATCACTCTCGATAATAAGGGCAATCTGATTGTATCCGATAACAACGGTGTTCATTTCTTGGATAGTTCGCTTAACCAAGTTAGTCGCATAGACAGATCAATAGGCCCTCTTGATGTTGACAGTGCTGGTAACCTTTACGCACTGGGGGCTTATGCTAATGCCGCACAACTCATTGTTTACAACCCTAACCGCGAAATCATTGGTGATACGCAAAATGTTGGCGCACGCACCTATGTCGCACTGGCATTAAACGGCAACACTGCCTATGTATTTGACTTCGTTAACCAGTTAGTCTTCGGTTACGAAATGTTCGCCCCCGCCAAATTGAATGTTGTTTTCAACCCTGCCAATGGCAACTACTACAGTGCTGTAAATGGCCAATTCACATGGAGTCAAGCCAATGAAGCCGCCAATAGCTCTAGTTACGAAGGTTGTGCTGGCTATCTTGCTACTGTGACTTCGCAAGCTGAAACAGACTTTTTAGTTGCACAAGGCTGGGGAGAGCGCTACTGGCTCGGTGGTTACCAAGCTGATACGAGCAACGAACCCGCTGGTGGTTGGGCTTGGGTTACTGGTGAACCTTGGGAATACACCAATTGGGCACCCGGTGAACCCAATAACAATAACTTTGGGCAGCCAGAAAACCATCTACAAATGGCCTTTAACTTCAGTGGGAATTTTCAAGGTCGCGATCTTAATATTGTGAACCAACCAGGCACGTGGAATGACAATATTGATTCAGCATCACCAGATGCATTCCAAGCACTCAATGGCTACATTGTTGAATTTGATTGCCAAGCATCACAATGATCGCTTGAAGATGCGCTTGCATCAGGCTAAATCTGCCCTACAACTGGAGGCGACGCTGTTCGGGTGAATTTCGTCCTTGAAGACACCTATATAGGACATATTTTCATCGTTCGAAACGAGGCGGGCGTGATCGTAAAACAAATCACAATTGAGCCTAACATGTCAGAAATTAACATCGGCGAGTAAACGATTGCTCAATAATCCGACATAGCTCACCTACAAATACGCTAGATGCTTCATTACGACGTGTCTGGCGTATTTTTATATACAAAAACACTGGAGAACAAATTAGGCTGACGGGAGAGGCCTACCCCTCATTAAGCGTCATGGCTATCTCCCGCAGGACTTCCCGCGTTTGGTGGAGCACACGCTCATTACTGAAGCGCAAAACGCGATAGCCCAGCCTCTCTAGTTCGGCCTGGCGCTGGCGGTCATAATCAACCCTATCGCCATGATATGCCCCATCTACCTCAACAATCAGCCGTGCAGGTAGGCACACAAAATCGACAATATAGCGGCCTATGGCATGTTGGCGGCGGAACTTCGCCCGGTTGAGGCGGCGGCGGCGTAAATAGCGCCATAGGTGGGCTTCGGCTGGTGTGGGGCCTTTGCGCATCTTGCGCACACGAGGTCTGAGCCTTCGCCAATGGGCATCAGCGGTTTCGTACGGGCGCTTGGGCATAATGACCTCCCCTTTCAAGCAGCTACAGCTTATCTACAGAAAGCCATTATACCCCTAAAACCGCAATCCCTCAGTGCATTAGATTGCCTTCGGCACGCCCCGTCATCTCTGCTCGGTAAAGCGTTATATTCGGCTATCCCTTACACCCCTAAACAGGGGTTTCTCCTCTCCAGCGGAGAGGGACAGGGAGAGGCCTTGATGCCAAAATTTGTCTTTACCCTAATACGGCATTTGTTCATGACTATATGAAATTGTGTAC
>WGEI01000112.1 GCA_015492875.1 Anaerolineae bacterium
GCCTCGTGAAGGCGCTTTTCCGCCATGTCATGCTCACCGATTTCTAAATAGCAACGTGCGCGTAGATTATCAATCCACATCCCCAAAATCAGATGGGATTTTGCATCTAGAGGTTGATTATCGAGGCTCTCATAAAAACGCCGTTTTATATGTTCGTCCACAATATCAAATTTATGGATAGCCTGCGTTGCGCGTTCGCGGCGATTATCTGCACCTTGCGCCTCAAAGGCATCTTTTGCCGCCCTTAAGGCACTGGCCAACTGTACATCTCGGTCTTTCTCAAATTCTTGTTTAATGGCCGTTAGGGCATCGTCAATTTTTTCACCTAGTGCAATAAAACGCTTGAGCAGCGTTCCCAAGTGAAAGGTGAGCATCACCGTATTCAACATTGCCGCACTAGTCATCAATAAACCAAAGCTTCTGGAAGATAAGACGCCCGATGACATCATCAGCTGTTTCTGGGCGTCGTCAAACTGGCTCACATCTCGCAACCACATCACAATCTGCCTTGAGTGCTTTTCGACAATCACACCGCCGACCCGCTCAAAACTACCCGTTGCTAACCCAGCAAAAATTCTTTCAGGTACTTCAAGTGTAGGTTGAATAATCATCGTTTTACCCCTCTTCACTAAACCATCTTATCCGCCAGTTCATAGGCATCACTTGTGAGCGGCCACATAGGCAATACTTCAAAGTTCAGATTGCTACGCAGCCCCATCTCGAAGCGCATATGAGCAGCCGCGGCGATCATCGCGCCATTATCGGTACAGAGGTTGAGTGGCGGATAGCGCACGGGCAATTCTGTTTTGGCGCGCATTTGTTGGCGCAATAGGCTGTTGGCGCTCACACCACCAGCGATGAGAATTTCGGTTGCGCCATACTCCGCAGCAGCGCGCGCAGTCTTCTCCACTAGAATATCCACCAGCGCTGCTTGAAAACTTGCGGCTACATCATGCACCGAAACATCAGAGCGTAGCCGCGCCTTTTTCTCTGCACCACGACGGCGCTTGCTCCGCGCCTGTGTTGAAGGCTGAACGGTCACCTCTCGCATAACAGCGGTTTTTAAGCCGGAGAAGCTGAAATCATAGCTTTCGTCTTGTTTAGCGCGGGGGAATTTATAAGCGGTAGGATTGCCTAATTGGGCGGCCTGTTGAATATGGGGGCCGCCGGGAAAGGGCAAACCGAGCAAACGCCCGACCTTATCGAAAGCCTCGCCCGCAGCGTCATCCAGTGTGCCGCCAAGCCGCTCATATTGCCCGTGCCCGCGCATCAGGATTAAATCGGTGTGACCACCAGAGACAATGAGCACCAGTACGGGAAATACAACTTCGCGGAAAGGTTGCGTCAACCACAGTGAATAAATATGCCCCTCAATATGGTGAATACCCAACAATGGTTTACCCGTAGAGAGCGCCAAACCTTTCGCATAATTCACACCAACCAACAACGAGCCAACTAAACCGGGGCCGCGCGTTACAGCAATGGCATCTAACTGTGAATAGTCAATTCCAGCATCTTCCATCGCCTGCTCAACCACCGCGCCAATCGCTTCCACATGGGCACGAGAGGCAACTTCTGGAAAAACGCCGCCATATTTGGCATGTAAATCAATCTGGGTAGCGACAACATTAGAGGCAATCGTTTTGCCATCTATCACCACCGCAGCGGCAGTTTCATCACAAGAGGACTCAATCCCTAAAATATATGTCATCGAACTAACTCCATACCCTTCAGTGCGGTTGAGGCAGCGCGCCGCCGAAGACGGTCATAAACCGTTAAAAATGTATAGGTTGCCAACGGCCACAGTAACACTATGACGGGAAAGATATAACGCGGCGTCGCCAGCAAGAAAAGGTGCGCTAGTGTGGTATATGCCCAAAAGCCGAGAATGGGTGCGGTATAGCGCCAATGTCGGCGTAACCATAGCGCGCCCAAAGCGCCCGCCACCAACGCAGCATAATGAAAGAGGTAGATAACCGCTTTTGGCCAGAAGGTGTCATCGCCTAAGAGCGCAATCAAGCCATTCAATGAGCGGTCTTGTTGCCACCAGTATGCCAGCGCATCTTTCAGGCTATCGCCACCATAGGCGACCGTGCCGTAAGGCTGTAAATAGCTATACGTTAGCTCGCCCACCCGCCTTGAGAGATAGCCTAAGGGGTTCTGTGCGACGGTTTGCACTGTCGCTTCCGCATATACTTCCTGCTGTAGTGGCGTCTCGCCATCTTCAGCGGTAATGCCAAGTTGGGCATCGACTTCATCGGGGTCATCCCAACCAATCGCACCAACTGCTAAGATGGGGAAAAACTGATTACTGACAAATACGAAGCGGTTCAAGGCAACGAGATTATAGACCGTCCATGTAGAGAGCACGGCAATATAAATGACCAGCAGAAACAGCCCCCGCTTTAGCGCTTGTGACCATCTGGCACGGCCATAGAACAGGACGAGGTGTAACGCCAACCCCAGCGGGAACAGGATAGATACCGCACGGCTGAGCGTTGCCAAGCCAAACACTGTAGCAATCATCGCTAAACCGCGCCATGTACGCCCTTCGTCGTGTAGCCACATGAGATATAAGACCATCCCTAACAAGATAAAGGGGATGTAAAGATTTTCACTGATGACTTCGGCAGGCAATTGGACGAAAGGTGGCCAAACTGCCCCGATGAACGCCGCCAACAAACCAGCGCGCTGCTGGCCAATGAGTTGGTAGGCGAGGCGGAAAAGAAGATAGCAAGCAGCTACGTTCAAAAGCGCTTGCGAGATTTGAATGGCATGTACTGCCTGTGCCTGTGGCAAGAGCACCGTCCAAACGCCAACAAAGAGCAAATACAGCGGCGGCGTGCCAATATGCCCTAAGTCAATTGGGATAGTGCCCCAACTGGCCTGTTGGCCGCCACTGACGAGGCCATAGCCATAATTCAAATACCAGCCGCTATCTCCCCCGCCGCCAAACTGCGCTAGCGGGTCTTGGGCAGCGATATTCACCAGCCGCAAAAATAGAGCCAGTGCCAAAATCAAGATTAAACTTCTGCGGTGTGTGGTTATCACAATTCGTTTATCATCCATACTTGCCTAGATACAAGGGTAGGCCATTAGGCCAATTCATCGCTATCGAGAATGATGGTCACTGGCCCATCGTTGTGAATTTCCACCATCATCATCGCGCCAAAAACGCCCATTTCTACCCGTTGAACGTTGAGCTGGCGCAACGATGCAGCATAAAATTCAACGAGCGGCGCAGCATGTTCTGGGCGGGCGGCCTTGATAAAACTGGGGCGGCGGCCTTTTCGCGCATCGGCGTAAAGTGTAAATTGCGACACGACCAGCACCCCGCCACCAACATCCAGCACTGAGCGGTTCAGCTTACCGGCGTCATCTTCAAACACGCGCAGGTAGGCGGTTTTCCGTGCCAGCAGTTCGGCTTCTTTTTCGGTATCCTCGTGGGTGACGCCCACCAGCGCCACAAAGCCACAATCTACCGCGCCGACGATTTCGCCATCGACGGTCACCTTGCCCTTGCTCACCCGTTGTAAAATCACCCGCATACTTTAATCTGTCTCGCTTTCACCATTAAGCGTCGCTAATTGTTGTTCTGTTTGTTGCATTGTCTCTAAATGCTGCCGCCAATGGAAGAGGAAATACACTTGAACGGCCTGCTCAAGCGTGAGGTTTTTATTGGCGGGCGGGTAAAACACATCGCGGGTAAAAACCTCTACTTTGAGCTTGCGGATGACTTCGGCGATGCGTGGCAAATTATTATCCATACTTTTCAAAGAGGCGGTGACCACACGCCGCTGAAAAATGCGCGTGGTGAAGTTATTAAACCTATCCCACATGGTTGAGGAAATGCGCATATTCAGCCCACGCATGGCAAGCTGTATCTGCAACAAACCCAAATTGTCAGAGAGGTTCAAATGCCCCAGCATAGCGCCCAATGACCACCCATGATAACGCGGGGTATACCATTCTTTTTCGGGCACACGCAGGGCAACCGCCCGCACTTGCTCCCGAACATCCGTCATCTGTTGAATGAGTTCATCGCGGTCACTATCGCTATCAAGGAACATAAATTGCGCTTCAAAGGGTAACATGGTTATGCCTCACACCACTTGTTGTTAAGCTGATATTACGCCCTTACCAGATTGGCGTCAACCGAGTTACCTTTGCAGTACGGCGCTGAAAGCGTACAATAGACCCCGTAGACCGTGTGTCACTGAATATTAAAGGTTTTGCTGATTATGGCCGAAAGCCTTTTTGATAACCGTTATCGCTATGACTATATTTACCCGCGTGGGCGCTCTGGAGAGACATTGCGCGCGGTAGATACACTTAACAATAATCGTGAGGTGGTGATTAAACGCCCTGCCCCTAACGATGCCCCACCTATCCGCGCCGGGCAAGAGGCGAGTATCCTCAATGAAAAGCGCGCGCTCAAGGCGCTGGCTGGGCATCCTGTGCTCACGGAACTGCTGGGCGAAGGCCAGTTCTTCGTCAGTGGCACGCCCCACCAATATATCGTTATGGAACGGGCGCAAGGCCTCATCGTTGCGGACTTAGTGCGCGACTTGGCCGCACAGGGGCAACGCTTGCCAGAGCTTGAAATGCTGGTAATCATCGATGCTCTATTAGATTTATTGCACACCGCCCATCAAAAAGAGATTGTATATAACGACGTTGACGCCAAACATCTGTTTTGGGATAGAGATAATTACCGTCTAAAAGTCATAGATTGGGGGAATGCGGTCTTCCTCGAAGGCGATACAATCACGCCACAAGGTATCAGCATTCAGAGCGATATTTATCAAGTTGGGGAATTGCTGTATTTCATTGTCACCGGCGGCGGGCGCTTAGATATTCCCAAAGATATTGATAGCGCCGATTTTCGCCTCGATTTTGGTGAAGACCATATGCGGGTACATTCGCGGCTGCAGGCCATCATCGCCCGCGCCGTTCACCCCGACCAACGCCGCCGCTACCAAAGCATCACCGAACTCAGGCGAGAGCTAGCCGAGTATCGCGCGCCTCAAGAGCGAGAGCGTAATAGCGCTGTGCAACGGGTACAAGACCGCCTGAAGCAGGATTTGAGCAAGGCTGAATTGCGGCAATTACTGGCTACTATCGAGCCGCTATTGGCCAAAGACCCCGGCTATCCGCCTGCCCGTGATGCCTATCAGGAAATCAACGACCGTCTGCGCGATATTGAAGTATCGGCAGATTTAGATGCTGTGCGCATTTATATTGAAAACGGCAACTGGACGCGCGCATTGGATTTATTGCGGGAGTTGCGCGATAAAGCGGGGACTATGACGGGGCGGCTCATCAATTTGCTGCAAGATTGTTTGGTGCTGGTGGTAGATGCCGACTTCCAACCGCCTACGGCTGTATTGGACGCGCTGGAGTTGATGTTTGAACACCAACTTAACAGCGCCGCCGCCACCTTGCTGCTTGAAGAGGAAAAAGATGAAGAGCGCAAAGCGCTGATGTGGCTTATGGCCGAGCGCATCGCCGCACACGTGCCTGAAGTTTTGCTCTTGCGCCCTAGCCTCTTTCGCCTAGAGCGCGCCTTACGCCAACTCACTGAAGACGGCATCATCACAACAGAAGCGCGGGCGGTGCTGGCAGAAGTGTGGAAGATGCTAGACGCCGTTAGCGCGATGAAATCTGCCCATCTCTCCGACTTGCGCGATAATTACCGCGCGATTGTAGACCGTTTAACGGGGCTACAGCCGCTCTTGCATACGATGAGTGTCGAATACAACCTGAGCAACCGCCGCTTGCCCATCACCGCCTTAGAGCGCGCCACCAACGCCGCTATGGCGCTAGCGGATAATATGCACGTCATTGGCAAGCAGGCCGTTAGTAGCCCTAGCGATGCGCAAAGCGCGCTCGGTCATTGCCGCATCATCGACCCGCCGAACCCGCTATGGAACAACATTCAGCGGATGCTGGATAATCTCTATGATTTATTACATTCTTACCAAACCTATGTACCAGCGGCTGATGGTAGCGATTTAGAGCGCTGGCTGAAAGAGGCGCAAGAAGACCTGCGACCGTTTATGGAGCGGCTATTTGATGAGATGCTGGCGGGCATGGTCGACGGATTGGCCATAGCGGAAAAAGCGTGGCAAAGCTATAGCGCCGCCGCGATACAAGGCAACCGCATTGGTGCATTAACAGCGCTGGCCAATGCCACAGAAGCGGTGGGGACGGTCAGCCCTACGCTCTCTGGCTGGTTCAACCAACTGCGCAATGTGGTGAG
>WGEI01000113.1 GCA_015492875.1 Anaerolineae bacterium
ACTCTAACAATAGCCTGCGACAAAACGCCAAGTTGTTGACAGATGACTGTAGTTGAAAGCGCTATCAGTCGCCCTCGTCATCATCCCACCATCTGAAGCTGAAGCCCTCTGGCAAGTTTTCCATGCCCGGCCCGGGTGGAAGCGGCTGGCTGAGAGGGGGCGGCGCGGGCTGATGATAGGCAGGGGATGACGTTGCTGCTGCTGCCGCTGTAGTCGTGCCATTGGTGGGCGGGGAGACTTGCCGCCACACGTTGATTTGTTCTACCGTAACCGATAGCACGGCCCCCAGCCCCAAGAAAAGCGCTAATGCGTTGAAGATAAGGCCAACAACAGGTAATGAGCCAATCAGCGAGAGTACGAGAACGCCTATGCCCAGATTGATATAAGGGATTTTTCGAATCAGCTGCTGGTCGTTGATTACAACCCTTACGATTAATCGCCCAATAACCAAGCAGACAATCACCCGTCCAATGAAAATCGCTACGAAGTAAAATAGACTTGTGCCGCCAATATCGACGACCATGAGCAAAATACTGCCAGCAACAATGACCCCCTCTAGCCTTAGCAAGGATAAAATAGCGATGAGCAAGATGCTGATAAGCAAAACGATGAGTACGATTGGAAATGAGATGATAAAGCTCAATAAGCCCGCGACAACACTAGATACCGGACGACGCTCTAGTTCGAGGATTGGGCGTTGTAACAGATTGGGCATGAGGAATAATGCGACAGCGCCGATAAACCCCAGCGTTGTGAACTCCCGCACGACTTGCGAGAAATAAAGCTCTAAGCTGCGCCCCAAATCGGGTTCTTCTAAATCTATGGACATTGTCCCAACTGTTGTGGGCGTATACTTGACTGCCCCCACAACCACGCCATCAATTTCGCCCGCAACAACGCTAGTATAGGCCAATTGCCCGCCAATATAGCTGTTACGGGTGATGATGATGCCGGGATCGATAAAATCAACTTCTAGCGAAAGCGGTAATAACAAGGTTTCTAATTGTGATGCTCCAGTCGACGAAGGGTCGCCAACATTGGCGTACACATCTCCATTGATGTGGCCGTTAATGGCTAAGGCCGAACCCCAAAAATTAACCTCGTTGCCCACTTCGCCATCAATTAATAATTGATAACCCAACGCGACGATATTGCGGGGGATGCGTGCCTGTGGCTGTAACTGTGTGCTGAGGCTAAGGCTCAATAAATCTCCTGTATCAGCGATCAAACGGGCACTATCCTGAATGTTTAAGACCCCACCAGCAAAATGGATATTCTCACCAACTTCGCCAGCAATATCCATCTGCGCGGCCAGCAAATACAAACTCCCATCAACCACACCAGTCGGGTGAATAATCACATTAGTTGATGCGCCAATGATGCTGCCCTCTACCTCCCCTGCGATTTCTAGGCTACGGCAAAAGACGAATAAATTGCCTTGTATGGTTTCATCTTCAGTGATGATGCAAGTATCTGCCTGTAAAATTTCTCGTGCAGATACTACGCCCGCCGCAAAAATGAGTATAATGAATAATACAGTGGTTATACGTCGCATAGATTGAGCTATTCTTAGCTTATTTTCAAGAATTTCATTTTATTTTAGCAAATCTTAATTGCAAATCACGTGTTTTTAGTCCAAACTGTATATATACCA
This sequence comes from Anaerolineae bacterium, assembly GCA_015492875.1. Classification (GTDB taxonomy): domain Bacteria; phylum Chloroflexota; class Anaerolineae; order Aggregatilineales; family Phototrophicaceae; genus S146-30. The sequence continues at coordinate 1,655 of WGEI01000113.1, forward strand.
AACGTGTAGCTGTTAAAAACATTTGGGAGTGTTATGGCTCAGCATATCAAGCAAACGGGTGTTTTAGGTGAAGTTGATTCCCAGCCCGTACAATCAGGCGGGACGGCAACAACCCCTTTATATACAGCGGGGGACTGGAATATAGTCTGTAAAATTGAGAAGACGCTGGTGCGTATTCCGTTAGAGTCACGCATCATTATCGGGCGCAAAGGCGTCGGAGACCAACATATTGGCTTCGATTTGATGCCTTTTGGCGCTTATGAAGGCGGCGTTTCTCGTGAACATGCCCAAATAATACTCAAAAACGGCACAGTGTATATTGAAGACCTCAACAGTACCAATGGTACACGCATCAATGGTTTTGCACTTCAACCCAATTCCCTCTATCGATTGCGTGACGGCGATGAAATTGAATTCGGTCGTATCCGTATGACCATTCGCTTTGAAAAACGTCGCCGCTAGTGTTTTTGCGTTTTGAAACTTGCCATCCGCCCCTTACGCGCGTATAGTGAACGCTGGAGTTATTGGTTTTCCTTAAAAATAGCGTAAGGCCTACGGGCGGAATATTTCCTATGTATAGAAGCTTTACAGACCGTATTTTTGCTGGCGTTTGTGGCGGCCTAGCCCAAGTCTTACCAGTGAATGCTTGGTGGTTGCGTTCTGCCTTTGTTGTGCTTAGCCTGCTCAGTGGCGGCCTGTTTGCCATACTCTATGTGCTTTTGTGGTGGATATTGCCGCAAGAGTCGCTCGTTACCTCAGTTAAAGCCAGCTTTCTACAACGTATATCAGTCATTATATTGACACTACTCACTATTGCGGCATGGGTGGGCGCTGGTTCTGGTTGGTGGCAAGCAGAAAATGGCCAAAGTTGGCTGTGGCCGGCTGTGTTGGTTGTGATGGCATTGGTACTCGTATGGCGTCAGCTGGGGAGGGCATAATGCGCAGTCAAGGTACTCGCCCCAAAAACCTCATCGCGGCTTTAGTGCTGCTCATAAC
>WGEI01000114.1 GCA_015492875.1 Anaerolineae bacterium
AAAATGTACTATGTGAACTTGGCGCTAGAGTTGGGCGGTTGCGGTAGGTCATGCTATCGCCGCGTTTGATGATACTCCGCAACAGGATTTTCAAGGATGACAATCCTTGAAACGGGGGTTTGGGGGCAGTCCGCCCCCATGTTATTGGCGCAAGTTCGTTCGCGGGACGCTGTCCCATGCAGACTGAAAACTTCAGCACACCCCTTGCCCCCGTTCGCTCACCCGTTTACTGGCTAACCGTAGCGCCTATTCTTAATCTTTAGACGCCTTATTTGAATTTCAACCGATTTTGCTACATTATCTAACTTTGCGGAGACGTTGCCGCGTTGCCCTGTATGGCGTACAATAAGCCTTGTCTGTATTTTTACAGACTGTAGCCGTGCATAACCCTGATGGGGAGTTGCCAATATGCTTAATTCAGCCATTCTTGAAGTGATTGTGGGCTTAATCTTCGTTTATAGCCTTTTAAGTATTTTAGTGACCCAGATAAATAGCCTTTTATCTAACTTGATGAATCTTCGTGCTAAACACTTACGCGATGGTTTAGCCGATTTATTGCGAGACCCGCAACTACAAGCTAAGGTGATGTCACATCCGCTCATCAACATTTTGCGCGGCTCGGTTGACCCTCTTGCCACCCTCACTGCAGAAGAAGCGCGAGCAATTGTTGATGGTGACCTTAATAAGGTGAGCTGGGTGCCCTCAGATACGTTCGTCAATGTGTTGATGGATACTGTTAAAGATGAGGCCGATAATCTGATTTATGGCCCCATGCACAATATCATTGAGAGTATGCCATCAGGGCAGGAAAAACGCATTTTGCGGGCATTGCTTCATGAACTGCAAACTACAGGTAAGGGGTTAGACAATCTTCGCGCCGCTATTCAAGAGCTTCACGATAACCCCTACTATGATATGTTGACTGATGCGCTGACTAAATTGGAAATTGAAATTGGCGAGTTGGAAGTTGAAAAAGAGGGTATCGGCGCCCTGCTGGTGGGTTTGAAAAAAGTCAAAGATGATGCCGTTCGCCTAGCGATGGAAACCATTATTCGAACAGCTGAATCTGTGGATGATGCTCGCCAGAAGCTAGAGCAATGGTTTGACGATAGCATGAGCCGTGTTAGCGAGGCCTACCAGCGGAAAATGCAATTGTATTCCCTTGTTATTGGCCTTTTAATCGCCCTTTTAGTCAATGTAGATACTTTGCAACTGGCTCGCACACTTTGGGAAGATCCTGTTCTACGAGCGGATTTAGTGCAAGCTGCCGAGCAATTTGACCAGCAAGCCGCTCTTGATGCAACAACCGGCGCCACCACAACGCCAGATAGCTCGGCAACGGAAATCTTTCAAGCCGCACAAGAAGACGCTACTGCCGCCCGCCAAACTGTCCAGCAAATTTTGGACTTACGTTTGCCAGTGGGCTGGCGCTGGCAAGATTTGAGTGATTTGCCTGATGATGATCCACTCCGCACGGATAACAGCAACCTGTGGAACTTTTTCCCAGCCAATAATCCATCGCATTGGTTGGGCTTGTTACTTGCAAAAATTGTTGGCTGTGTAGCCACTATGATTGCCATTGCACAAGGTGCGCCCTTCTGGTTCGATTTGTTGAACCGCTTGACGGGGCGTGGTGGCTCTAAATCCAGCGAATAAATAATCGACTTGAGAAATAAAAGAGGGGCTTCGCGCCCCTTTTTTGTTTATATCTGCAATGCTTTTTGCCCCATTTCGCTACCCGCATCTAATAAAGCCTGTACTGCCTCTGGTGTATGGGCTTCAGCATAGACTCTCAAAACTGGCTCTGTGCCGCTTGGACGTATTAAGAGCCAACTGTTATCAGCCAAATAGAACTTCGCCCCATCTTTGGTATCCGTGCGGGAGATGCTCTCGCCTACGAGTTGGGCTGGTGCATTTTCTGCCAATTGCTTCACTAGGGCACGTTTATCCGGTACGAGTGTGTTCAGACGTGCGTCAATACGCCCATAGTGTGCGGGGCCAAATTTCGCTTGTAAATCGGCCACAATTTCGTGCAAAGGCGCGCCAGCATAGGCCATCACTTCTAATAACATCAGCCCCATGAGAATGCCATCACCCTCTGGAATATGCCCCCGAATGCTGATACCGCCGCTCTCTTCACCGCCGATGAGCACATCCTTTTGCATCATCAAATCCGCGATATGGTTGAATCCGACAGGCGTTTCGTGCAATTCAAGCCCATATTCACGGCACAGATTATCAATCATAAAAGTTGTAGAGACAGTTTTAACAACAGCCCCCCTTTGCCCTTTGGTTTCTACAAGGTGGCGCAAAACCAAAGCAAAAATGTGATGGGGGTCAATGAAATTCCCCAGCGCATCCACCGCCCCAATTCGGTCGGCATCGCCATCTGTGGCAAGGCCAACATCAGCCTTTGTTTGTTGCATGGCCGCAACTAATTCATTGAGGTAGCGCATAATCGGTTCGGGATGGATACCTCCGAAGCCGGGGTTCAGACGGTCACGTATATCAGTGACATGAGCACGAGTGCGCGATAGGATGCCAGAAAACGCGCCCCGTCCAGAACCCCACATCGCATCGGCCACGATTTTAGGCTCGAATTCAGAGATTTTGTCTAAATCAACGAACTCGCTCAAATGTTGGTAATAGACCCATGTTGGGTCAAAGCGCCGTATCATCTCTGTATCGAGGCCGCGTTGATAGTCCATCATATTAGGACCGCGCCCCTCAAGTTCCATCAGCTCTAGTTCTTCCTCAATGCGGTGGGCTTCACGTTCAGTTGCAGAGCCGCCATAGGCCGCTTTCAGCTTAAAGCCATTATAGCGGGGCGGGTTATGGCTGGCGGTGATGACAATCCCCCCAGCCGCTTTTTTGTCCAATACGTTATAAGATACTGCAGGTGTGGGGACATCTGCTCGCGCTAGCCACGCAACAATGCCATTTCCTGCTAAAACGCGAGACGCTTCAATTGCAAACCTATCAGAGAGAAAGCGCGTATCATATCCAATAACCACCTCAGGCAGCGCATCTCCCTTGTGCTCTTTGTTGATATAGTCCGCTACAGCTTGGCTGACAAGGCGTAGGTTGGCAAAAGTGAATGTATCTGCAATAACAGCGCGCCAACCATCCGTTCCAAAACGAATCATGGTCTGTATATCCTCTTGGCTCACCAGTATGCCATGTTGTTATAGTCAAATAGACGCAAAAGGGGCTTTACTTGTCACAAGCCCCTCGTGATTATAACAGCTATTGGTAGAAAATTGGACTATAGAGGCCGCGTCCCGCTGACATCTAGCCCTGTGGTTTTCAAAAGCTCCACAGCGCGTTGGTCTGTCGGGTCAAGGTCATGCAGGATACTATATGGGAGTTTATGCTCGCGCACATAATCTGGCAACAGGTGAATAGTTTCGATAATCGTATCTGGCGGCAACTGGCCTAAACGAATACCTGCTGAGAGTAACGTGTCGCGGATGGGGGCGATGTCCTGCTTATGTAAAGCTGCCGAGATGAGGATACCCGGCCCCACAAGGTCGGCATATGGCACACCTTCTCCATGCGCCACTTTCGGCTCGATGGCATAGGCGAAATACTGTTCACTGCCTTCCTGCGGGCGGCTATGCCCAAGTTGGGTGGTCAGGCGCACTTCCATGCAAATCAGGTCGAGCAAATTGCGCAAGGCCTCGCGGCGACCCTGTCCCACACCTTCAGCAATTTTGAATGCTTGTTGGGCGATGCCTGCGGCCAGCGCTGCTGCCCATGGCTGAAAGCGGGTTAATGGCGTGGTCTTATTTCGCTCTGCCGCATATTTCCAGTCCAGTAGGCCAGTGACAATGCTTAAAAGCTCGACAATGCCAGAGCCACGAATATGCGGCGGCGCACTGCTCACAACATCCCAGTCAATGATAACACGCTCTGCAGGGCCAGTTTCTTCATAACGCACTGTGCCCTCTTCACGAACTGCAACCAATGGCGTGAAGAAGCCATCTACGCTGAGCGCTGTTGGGATGATGACTGACGGCAATCCGCGTTTCCACGCAATATATTTGGCGATGTCTCCGGCAAGCCCACCGCCGATGCCATAAATGACTTCGACTTGTGGCGGCAAGCCTGCTGCCAGCTCATCCATAACGTCGCGGTCGGCGGTTTGCGGCTCTGCCTGCACCACCAACGGTAACTTGAGCATGGGGCCAACAGCCCGCCATGCGCGCTCTCCGGTCAGTAAAGCGGTAGGGCGATTCTCTTCAATTGTGTTTAAGGAACGTTGTTCAATAATCGGCAATGGCCAAATCGTTGTCATCACGGGTGCTCCCCCGGTCAATGGGTTATGCTAAAAATTCATGATTCAATGTTTTAACTATAGTGCGAAATGCGATTCTTTTCCAGCACCCCCCTTAATAGCAGGCTTTTTTGAGAAAAATCATACGC
>WGEI01000115.1 GCA_015492875.1 Anaerolineae bacterium
CATTTTGCGCCCACGAGAGCCGTAATCGCTAATCGGCCCTATCACCGGGCACTCTAGTTCTTCCACACCATCATAACGGGCTTTACCTTTTAAGCGGCGGCCCGGTTTTATCTGATTTTGTGCAATCATATTACTGCATTCAGCTGATGCCCAAATAGTCATGTAAGGGCGGTTGGGCCAGCGTTTTTCCCAGACATCGCGCGCCCAAGCTACTAGACGCTCATACCGCATCTCCAAATTAATTTCCTTCCGCTTCTTAGAACTACCCCAACCATTATTCTTTTTACTGCGGCGCTGTTGTGTTTTCCGCTGCGATGAGTTATTCGATGAAGTTCCAGAACGACGCCGACGCCGCGAACTACGTCGCATTCTTCGCAGCAATCCAGCCTTTGAACGGCGTCTTCGCTCCATTATAGAACCTTTTCACCATAAAAGAATGTTGCTTGCCAAAAGTTCATTTTATCTGTTAAATATCTCAAATACAGCTTGAAAAATGTGGAAACTGATATGTCTACAGTATATGTTACTCATTCCAGTTATGCCCAACACACACTTTCACAACATCCAGAACATACAGGGCGAATCATCTCTGTGTGGCAGACGCTTATAGAAGGCAATCTTATCAACCGTATGCAACAAAATGAACCTGTTGAAGCAACTGATGAAATGATTCTCGCCGTTCATGAAGCTACTTATTTACAACAGCTAAAAGCGATTAGTCAACAACAACGGATCGTTTTGTTAGATGCTGACACCTATGTTTTGCCCCAATCATTACAAATTGCGCGGTTAGCAGCGGGTGGCGTAGTGACTGCAATTGAACAGGTATTGAACGGGCAAGCGCGTAATGGCTTAGCCGCTGTTCGCCCTCCGGGGCATCATGCATTGCCCCAAAGAGGTATGGGTTTCTGTTTATTTGGTAATATCGCAATCGGCGCACGTTATGCACAGAAGGCGCATGATATTCAACGTATTTTAATTGTAGATTATGACGTACATCACGGCAATGGTACGCAAGATATGTTTTATGATGACCCTAATGTGCTTTTTATCTCCACACACCAACACCCATTTTATCCCGGTAGCGGGCATATTGATGAGATTGGTCGCGGTGGGGGAGAAGGTTACACAATCAATATTCCCTTAGCTGCGGGGCATGGTGACCGTAGTTACCAAGAAATTTATGAGCGGATTATCTGGCCAGCGGCACAGCGCTTTCAGCCAGAGTTAATGCTTGTTTCCGCTGGATTTGATGCCCACTGGCGAGACCCGCTCGCTCAAATGATGCTGAGCTTACAAGGATATGCCCATATAACCCGCGAACTCGTTCAAATGGCAGAAACACTGTGTGAAGGGCGCATCGTTTTTGTTATGGAGGGAGGCTATGATTTAGAGGTTCTGGGGCATGGCGTTCGGAACATTGCCCATGCTTTATTAGGTGATGAAACCGTTAGCGACCCTATCGGCAACAGCAGCCGAAGTGAGCCATCTGTAGAGAGTGTCATTGAAGCTGTTTGCCAACAACATCAACTTTGTTGAGTTGCCTCTCGCTCTTGTTTCTCGCGTTGCGCGCGCGCTTCACGCTCTTTATCTTCAAAGCGGCGCACAATGGCTAAAATATTCCAGATAATCACCACCGCGCCAATAGCTAAAAACCATGAGCCAGTGCCCACAGCCATACCTACAGCCGCTGTCGCCCAAATACTGGCAGCGGTCGTTAAATCGCGCACCTGCCGCTTACTTTGTACAATAGTGCCAGCACCAAGAAAACCAATGCCCGTCACAATGTTAGAAGCCACACGAGTGGGGTCTCCTGCGGGAAAAGCGTGGAAAGAGAGCGTGGTAAATAAACACGCCCCCACCCCAACTAACATATGTGTGCGCAACCCTGCAGGCCGTCGCCGCCGTTCCCTATCCAAACCGATGACCATGCTCAAGAAGGCGGCTAGCAGTAACTCTAAAACAATTGTGGCCTGCAGTTCTAATGACATTGATGTTTTAATCTTTCCCCGTTAGGCGCTATCCTACTTTTTCAATGCGTTCGCGGAGCGCTTGCAATTCTGCGACATAATTCTGTAGTGTCTTTTGCTGTTCGGCATAGCGCTGGGCTAAAGATTCCAAACGGCTATAAACAGGCGATAAAATTTGTTTACCGTATTGGGTAAGCCGATTGCGCTCTTTACGGGTTAAATCTTCCAGCGCATCGTGATAGGTGCGTTGCAAGCGGTCTACTTGCTCGTTAAATTCCTGACGGGTTTGGGCGGTCACACGGCGGAAATAGCGCAAAGCAGAAATCCCCCCTAACGCAGCCAAAGGCGCGCCAATAACAAAAGCTAAAGATGCCGTCGCTAATGCCCCAGCCCCCAATACTGGGCCGGGTGCAGCCAGCGCAAGCACAGTAACAACGACGCCCGCCACAGTTGCCACGGTACTGGTCTGGAAGCGGGATAAGTTCTCTTGAAAGTGGGTTTGTAGCTCAGCGATTACTTTGCCTGTTGAGTAGGATTTCATCTCTGCTTCGGCAAGGCGAATAGCTTGTTCGAGGCTCTCTCGCTGGGCGGTGTAGGCATCGGTATCTAGACCAGCGAGTTCGCTATCCAGCAAATCCCGTAAGCGATTCAGACGGTCGACAATATCACGCCAGTATTGGCGGCTACGGTCTACAACCGCATTCACATAGCTATTGCTTATTTCTGTCAGGTCTCGCAAAGAGCGCCCGATAACCACATCCTGAAATTCTGCTTGTAGTTTATCGCGTGAAGGGGCGCGGCCAATGAGTTTAACTGATAAGTTGCTATCGATAAAAGCGATACCTCGCTGGCGCAAACCCTCAAGAATTGTATCAATCTCTGCCCGCGTAGCAACATGCTGGCTCTCTAAGCCCAGAGCTTGCTGCTCCAATTCAGTTTCAACATCGCGCACTTTGGTGGTGTCAAGCGTCACTAGTTTGGCGCGCGCTTTAACAGCATCGAGCTGCTTTTGCAAAATGCGCATTGCCGTATCTAATTGGGCGAGCAACTTCTGGCGGGCAGGTGGTGCTTGGGCATAAACCCCACGCAAATGAGCGCGTATAGCATCAATACCGCTTTGTCCCCGTGTAGCCTCATCTAAGGCCAATTTAGCAGAAACGGTGAAGATAAGTGGCTCAATCCCCAGTAAGTCGCGGGCTTGCTTTTCAACAAATTGGCGCACTTGCGCCCGTTCATCTGGAGCGAGCAGGTCAATCTGGTTGAGGATGAGAACGACCTTTTTGCCATACTGCTTGGCCAAATCCAGATATAGCCGTTCTGTTTCACCAAAAGCCCGCTTGGCTGATAGGACAAAGAGCACTAAATCGCTTCGATGAAGGAACG
>WGEI01000116.1 GCA_015492875.1 Anaerolineae bacterium
GATGTGTATAAGAGACAGTTCCTACAGTGGAGACCCAACCATTTCGCCGCTGGTCTGGCGTGGCATGTTCGCTTTCTTCATAATAACGCTCACGCATTTGGTCGAAAAAGAAGGTGATTTTCTTATAAGCATCGTGGCCATGTTGCTGAGCAAATTCTGTGAAGAGCCGAACAATTTCTTCTGAATTCATAAACTTCCCATTTATTCACACAGATGTTCCCTTAGCAGTATAGCACAAAAGCGCGATGCAAAATGAACTATACTGTTGAAACGCTGACTGAGTGATGCCCTCACCTACAATTCTTCATCGTGCCCCAGATGATGCTTGTATCGAAAATATCAAGCCGCCAAATTTGTAGCGAAAAAATGAGGGGATTGTTTGTTATCCCCTCATCATCAGTAATGCTTAGCGGTCATTAAATCCGTTAGGATGATTGCGATGCCAGTTCCACGCTGTTTCAATCATCACGCGGATATTATCAAATTTCGGTTGCCAGCCCAATTCGCTCTTGATGCGGGTGCTATCCGCAATGAGTTTAGGCAAATCACCGGGGCGTCGTGCGCCGACCTCTGCCGGAATGGGGTGGCCAGTGACCTCCCGCGCGGTTTCCAGCACTTCTAACACGGAATAACCTGTGCCACTGCCCAGATTGTACACACGACTACCCGCCCCATTGGCCAATGCTTCCATTGCGCGAATATGCGCATCGGCCAAGTCTAGCACGTGAATATAATCGCGAATGCACGTGCCGTCTGGCGTATCATAGTCATCGCCATAAATCACGAGTTTCTCTCGTTTACCCAGCGCAACTTGCAGCGTGATGGGGATAAGGTGCGACTCCGGATGATGGTCTTCACCAATATGGCCATTAGGATGAGCGCCACAGGCATTAAAATAACGCAAGCAGACATATTTCAGCCCATAGATGCGATCCATCCAATACAACATGCGCTCGGCAACGTGTTTCGTCTCGCCATAAACGCTGCCGGGGATAACGGCCTCATCTTCAGTGATGGGCACATGTTGCGGATTGTCATAGAGATTGGCTGTAGAAGAGAGAATGAAGCGTTTGACTTCGTGCTGTGTGGCTTGCTCTAGCAGGTTGGTTACAGCATCAATGTTATCGCGCAGGTATTTGAATGGTGTTTGCATGCTTTCACCCACGAGGATATGCGAAGCAAAATGCATGATGCCATCGAAAGTGTGCTCGGCAAAAAGCGCTGCTAACGCAGGACAGTTCAGCAAATCGCCCAATACAAATGTCGCTTTGGGGTGCACTGCCGCGCGGTGCCCGGCGCACAAATTATCGAACACAACGACTTCATGCCCGCGCTCAATGAGCAATTCAACTACATGGCTGCCAATGTAACCGGCCCCACCTGTGACCAATAACTTCATAGCAAAAGAGCCTCCGGTGTTTTATCTTGATTGCATGCGCAGCATTATACACCGCAGCCCCGAAAACGTCGCCCTTGAGCTTGAAAATAAGGATGGCATTGCTATGCGGTTGTGAGGTAACCCCGAACGTGGATTGATTTAACAGGCCTGAGAGGGCGATACTTGTTGGGCTAAGGCTTTGATGTCTTTGGGTAAAATGGGCTTTTGCACAAAAGAGAGATTGAGCGACGATGTGACACCATCAAATGTATAATGGTTGGTACTCACAACTACAATCGGTAAGCAATGTAAATTGGGATGGTCTAGAATGAAGTTGAGTACGTCATTTCCATCAAGACTTCCGGGCAAACGCATATCCAAGAACAGAATATCTGGCGTTATTGCGTGTAATTGTTCTATGCCATCGATTGCTGTATCAACCGCAACGACATCAAACCCCAATTGTGTCAATATACGATTATAGATAATGCGCAACGCAGCGTCATCTTCTACTACAAGAGCTACGGCCATAACCTTTTGCACTCCTCGTGCTGTCCCCATATAATAACCATCAGCATATTTTTGGGATTATAATCTTGCATCAACCAATTGCGATAATGATATTATACCCCTAAAATGTCACTATGGCGCGTTACAGTCTACCTACAAATGGCATCAGGGGTTATGTATAACATAATTACAAAAATTAGGCAACTTCACTTTTGGTAAGGGGGCCGAAATCAGTTGAAATTCAAATAAGTCGTCTAGATTAAGAACAGGCGCTACGGCTGCCAGTAAAGGGGGGAGCGAACGGGGTTAAGGGATTGTGCTGAAGTTTTCAGCCTACCCATTGCGGGGTACGGGACAGCGTCCCGCGAACAATAACGTGAGGGCGGACTGCCCCCAAAATCCCCGTTTTAAAGACGCCAGTCCTTAAAAATCCTGTTGCGGAGGATTATCCAACATGGCGCTAGGATAGACTGCCACAGCAATCTACCGCTAGCGCCGAACTAACAGGCGAAACTATTTGCGAAGGCTTCTCGCGCAGCGAGGGCGCTAGCCGAAGAAAGTTTTTGTCCACTTTTTACAAAAAGTGATGGGAGCGGGAGGGCGAAGACCTCGCAAAACCAACTCACGCCCGTTATGGGGGCGGACTGCCCCCTGCTTCACGGCTAGTCGGGTTTTCACATCTTTTTCTATTTCAACCGAAAACGAGACACAACTTCACCTTTTGTGCGACTTCACTTAGAGTGCTGTGGTCTACTGGTGTATAATAGTGGGCGTCTGGCTGTATCCGTGCGACTTGAAAACGGGTGAGGTGTCATTTTGACCAATATCATCAAGCGTTTTTTCAAATTGGACTTATGGGCATTGGCGGCTGTTTTACTCGCGCTACCTTTGTTAATTCCCTTTTTGCAAAATGGGTTACCTCAAATCGATACTAGCGGGTTACACATTCACCGACTCGTCAGTGTTGGCTCTGGTTTCGAAAGTGGCGTGCTGTGGCCGCGCTGGTCGCCATATCTCCATTTGGGGTATGGTGCGCCGCTCACTGATTTTTATGCCCCCGGCGTGTATTGGCTGGGCGGGCTGCTGTGGCGCATTTTGCCTTTCTCCGCCGTGACGGTTTATAAACTCTTGTTTGCGGTGATATTGCTCGTTTACCCGCTTGGCGCTTACTACTGGGTTCGCACATTTGGGACGCGCGCTGGCGCTTTAGTGGCCGCTGCGGCATATGTTTATGCTCCATTGAATTTTCGCCAATTGTGGATTGAACAGAATTTGGCGCAATTTGCTGCCCTCGCGCTTGTGCCATGGGTGCTATGGGCTTTACAGCGCGCCGCTATCTACCGCACCCGCTGGCGTGTGATTGTTGCCGCCTTTTTCATCGCCGCGCTCATCCTAACGCATCACGCGACAGCCATCCTATTTGCGCCGTTTATCCTCTTATACTTGCTACTCGTCACGTTGACCTATCCCCACGGCATGCGCCGCCTCGTATTCGTCTATATGGGGCTGAGCCTTGTCATTGGCCTGTTGCTATCGACCATTTACTGGTTGCCCGCGTTGGCAGAGCTTAGCTACACCCATACGCCCGCCTTGCGCGACGTGCCCGCCGTCGTCTCTGCCGATACTGTCTCGCTCAGCCAACTTTTCGCCGCCACGCAAGCCGTCGACCAAGCCCAACTCAACTGGGCAGAGGCTGGCTCGTTTGCCCCGCGCGTCGGGCAGGTACATGCGCTGCTCGTTGTGCTGGCGCTATTATTCATCTGGCGCTTGCGCGGTTCGGCGCGTGTTTATGCCCTCTCTAGCGTGGCCGTCTTCATGGTGGCGCTTTTCCTCGCCAGCGATTTCGCCGCACCTTTGTGGGATAGTCCCGTCTTGCGTAGCTACCTTCAAGTGCCGTGGTACATGCTGGCGGTGGCGGCGCTGATGGGGGCGGCTGCTGCGGCGTTTGTGCCAGTGGTTTTTGGCGTTGGCTTGCGTACGATTGTGGCCTTTGCCATTATGGCTGCATTGGCTGTTTCCGCCTTGCCCATGCTCTATGCGCCTTTGAACATGACGCCCCTTGGCGACCTCTCGCCTGCGGATGCCGTGCGCTATGAGCTGAGCACAGGTTATCTGGGTTTGGCTGTCGGTGGCGATTATCTACCGCGCTGGGTGACACAGCGCCCCCAAGATGCGCCGCAGGATGCCCTACTCAACAGCTATGCAACTGCGCCGTGGTACATCGCCTTAGATGACGAGGCCACTTTGCCCGCTGGTGCAGATGTGACACACACGACGGATGAGGCGGGTGTCAATCGCTATGTGATTAACACGCCAGAGCCATTCACGCTGGTATTGCGCCAATTCTACTTCCCCGGCTGGGAAGCGGCGCTTGATGGCGCGACGGTCAACATCGCCCCAACCGAACCGCGCGGTCTCATCAGCATCGATATACCCGCTGGCGAGCATGAGTTGCGTCTGGTTTATGTGGGCACAACGGTGCAATTCATCGCCACGGTCATCACGCTGCTGGCATTGGCCGGCGCGTTGGCGACGGTCATCCTCCCCCTGCGCAGCTTGCAGCGTAGCGTGCCCATAGAACAAACGCCACGCCTAGAAAGTTGGCTACCCGCCGCGGTGGTGCTGGGGCTGGTGGGCTTCGTCGTGACCAACATCGTCTTTATCACCCCCGCCACCGACTGGTTTCGCCCGTCTAGCGACCCGCAAAACCCGCCCATGCAGTACCCGTTGCATGTTGTGCTGGGCGATACGATTGAACTGCTGGGCTATGACCTCGCCCAAACGCAGGCCGCCCCCGGCGATAGCATCGAGGTGCGGCTATACTGGCGCTTGTTGCAGCCTATAGAGCAATCGCTCAGCGGCTCGGTACAGGTGACCGCCCGCGACCGCAGCGCCGTTTGGGGGCGTGGCGACCACTTCCAACTGGCGTCGTTGAACACTGCCCGTTGGCCAATTGACCGCTATGTAGTAGACCGCTACACAGTGGAAATTGCGCCCGATGCCCCGCCCTTCGTTGGTGAGTTGCGCGTGGCGGTTTTTGTAGCTGGCAGCAATGAGCCGCTCCTCACGCCAGAGGGCGAACGCAGTGTCAAACTGGCCGATTTTCGCATTACGGGCGACCAGCGCCTGTTCAAGGATGATATGCGCAATCGTGGCGATATTCTCTTCGGCGATTATGTGGCTTTGGTGGGGTTGGAGTTTGAACAAGCCGAAGCGGAAACTTGCGTGCTCCTTCGCTGGCGTGCCGAGCGTGATGGCGAGCGCGACTATAACATCATGCTCCACCTGCGCGATAGTCTCGGCGAGACGCTGGCCATTGTCGACGCGCCTCCGCTGGATAATCTGTATCCCACCTCGCTTTGGTTGCGCGGCCAAATCCTCGATGACCGCCACTGCTTCGAACGCCCAGAGGCGGCCACCACGCTGGCGCTGGGCTTATATGACCTGAACTCGCGGCGGCGCATCCCTGCCGTGTTGGCCGGCACGCGCCTAGAAGAGGACACGCTCCTCATCCCCTTGCCCTAATGATGAATGGTAGAGGCCGCCGCCCTGCGGCCTCTTTTTGCGCCCTATTCCCCGCAATATTCTGCTATCGCCTGTTTTGTACAGAGGGAACAACTCCCCGCCGCTAATAGGGGGCAAACGGGGCCGATTAGGCCATGACAGCAGCGGGCATTCCTTTTGTATAATAGCCCCCGTGACTTCATTTTCTGGATAAGGTAAATCCCGTGCGCATTCCTATTATCGCCATTAGCTTGATGATCCTCGCCCTGATACTGAACGCCTGTAGTGGAGGAGAGCCGCCCGCGCCGGTTACCGTTGCGGCAGACGCCCACACGCCCACCGCCCCGCGCTATACCGCTACGGCCTCATTCACTCCGCCGCCTACCGCCACCCCTACGGCGACAGCGACCGCAACACCAACGCATACGCTGACGTTCACGCCGACGGCTACCGGTACGGCGACAGCGACGCCCACTGCCACCCATACACTGACAGCTACCGCAACGCCCACCGCCAGCCCAACATTGACGCCATCCCAAACGCCGACGCCGCCGCTGATGACGCTGACGCCCGCGCTGGGATTGCTCGCCCCGACGCCCGCCCGCCGCTTTATCCCCGCTTCGCTTTCGCCCACAGAGGGCTGGTCTTGCGAAGATTTCCCCTGCGAAGACGACATCGCGGGCTTCTTACAGCGCATTCAAGTGCCGCCCGGCTATGAGCTAACGCACTATGGTAAATTGCCCGGCCAACCCCAGCAAATCACCTTCGGGCCGGATGGCCGCCTCTATGCCACTGTGCTACTCGACGGTAGCCGCAATGGTGTGGTTTACGCCCTCAACCCCGATGGCAGCAGCGAAGCCTATAGCCAGACATTTGTCTCGCC
>WGEI01000117.1 GCA_015492875.1 Anaerolineae bacterium
CAATGTACACCGTCCCCGGCGTGTCAGCAGGTACAGTCACGCTGAAGGTTACCGCCACCGTCGCACTCGGCGTCACTGTGACCACATTCGATTGTGCCGATTCGTTCGGCGTGGTCGCATTATCAAACGCGGTGATGGCGTAGTTATAAGTCGTGCCAGCCGTCACGGTAGTATCGCTGTAACTGGTCGCAGCGGGGTCAGTTATCGTCGCAACCAAGCTATAGCCCGGCGACGCCGTATCCTCGCGGTAGAGGTTGAAGCCAGCGAGGTCGCCATCAGTATTCGGGTGTGTGTCCCAGCTCAAATCCACAGATGACGCACTGAAGCCCGTCACAGCTAAATTGGTCGGCGCGCTCGGCGGAGTGGTATCGCTGCTCCCGCTCACCGTGAAGCTCCAGCTAGACGGCACTTGCTGCATATCGCCGCCGCTATCGGTATTGCCGCTGATGGTCACCGTGTACGTGTCATCGGCCAGCGCCGCGCTCGGCGTGAAGGTGTGCGTAAATGTGCCCGCGTTATAGCTGAGTGTGCCTGCCACGGGGTTGCTGCCACTATCCACCACCGACACCGTCCCCGCGAGGCTGGTCGGCATGTCCTGATTCCAGGTGAAGGTGATGGCCGCCGTATCCGCCACCCCTGTCGCCCCGTCCGCTGGCGAGAAGTTTGTCACATACGGGTCGCGCCAGTTAGCCACCGTGTCATTGACCGTCTCTGCGCCCGTTGTGCCATAGCTGGCCGTATGGGTGCGGTTGCTGCCACCCAGTATCTCGGTGTTGCCGTCGGCCTCTTTCTCCACCGTCTCCCAACTGCCGCGCGTATATTTGTATTGAATGCTTGTGCCATCCTCAATGGGGAAAGTGATTTCCCAAACGTTCGGCGCGGTCTCGGTCATGGCATAGGTGGGGTCACCCGGATTCCAGCCATTGAAGCTGCCAACAATGTACACCGTCCCCGGCGTACCTGCAGGCACGGCCACGCTGAAGGTCACGTTCACCATCAAGTTTTGCGCAGTGACGTTGACTACGTTTGACTGTGCCGATTCGTTGGCGCTGGTATCAATGGCGGTAATGGCGTAGTTGTAGTTCGCGCCGCTAGTCACGGTAGTATCGCTGTAACTGGTCGCAGCGGGGTCAGTTATCGTCGCAACCAAACTATAGCCCGGCGCCGCCGTGTCCTCGCGGTAGATGTTGAAAGCATACAAGTCGCCATCGGTGTTGGGGTGCGTATCCCAGTTCAAACTCACGCTGGTCGCCGCCGTCGAGGAAACGCTCAAATTCGTTGGTGCGCTCGGTGGCGTGGTATCTGCCGCAGCGTTGGCGGTCAATTGACCA
This sequence comes from Anaerolineae bacterium, assembly GCA_015492875.1. Lineage (GTDB taxonomy): Bacteria > Chloroflexota > Anaerolineae > Aggregatilineales > Phototrophicaceae > S146-30. The sequence continues at coordinate 1,332 of WGEI01000117.1, forward strand.
GCATTGGCGGAGTTATAGGCGGTCAAATCGGGATAGAAGATATTGTTATACGCACCATAAACCCATGTCGCGCCGCCATCTGTGCTATAGCGATAGAGATAGTCATAACTGCCCGGCGTCGTCACGATGAGCTGGCCGACGAACTCGTCATTATTGCCCACATTGGTATTGAACGAAGCGTTAAACCATTGCCAAGAGGGGGTGTTGGGTAAACTACCATCTGGCCCATAACCCACTTGCGCAATCAGCCCCGGCGTTGGATCTACCGCGTTTTGCCCGCCGCTGATGCCCGCGATATACACCTGCCCGTAAATGTTCGCAGTCGGGGTGACAGCGCTCACGGTATGGGTTAAGGTCGGCGGCCATTGCAAATTCGCCCAGTCAATGCTGAGGGCGGGGATAGCGCTCGCTTCATTACTATAGCCACTTTCCAGCAGGCTCGTATCATTCTTGCTGATGAGCACATAGAAGTATTCAGTAGCATTGGCCACAGTGGTATCGGTGTAACTGGTCGATGCCGTGTTGCCGAGGAAGATATAGCCGCCGCCGCTTATCTGGCTGCGATAGACATCATAGCTGGTGGCATTGGCCGCCGCAGACCAATTGAGCGTCACCTGCCCACTACCGCCGCTCGCGCTCAAGTCGGTTACTGCGGCAGGACGCCCGCTAATGGCGTTCATCACCAGCACCGCCCCCAAATGCGAGGGCGCACTGATGCTGTTAATCACTCCGCTGCTATCGACAGTATAGACTGTACCACTGATGACATCAGTCAGCGTTGCGCCAACGGGGATATAACCGCTGACATCCACATTGACCGTGCGGTTAACACCTGAACCATTGAGCACCACTACCGCCGCATCGCTATCATCGGCCATCTTGCGCCCATAGGCCAGCACGTCGTTAGCGTCATCCGTCAGCAAAAAGTCTACTGTACCCGTGCGCAATGCGGGGTTGGCCTTGCGGGCGGCAATCAGCGTTTGGTAATGGGCGAATAGCTCGGCACGGGTTGAACCCGTCGTCGCGGTTTGCATATGGGTATAATAGGGCGTGCCTGTCTCGTCTAGCCATGGATAGGGCGCGCGGTTATAGGGGTCATCCTGCCAAACACTACCATCGAAGGCCGGCGGATTGACCGTACCCACTTCGTCGCCATAATACACCGTTGGCGCGCCCGGCAGCGTCATTTGCATGATGACCGCACCCTTCAAGCGGCTGATGGCGTCGCTCCAATCGTAGGCGGGGTTGTTGTACAGCGCGGTATTACCGCCGCCATTGTTATGGTCCAGTAGGAAGAGCACGCGGTTAGTGTCGTGGCTATTGAAAAGGTTCATCATAGCCTGCAGCGCTTCGGGCGCATAACGCTCGGCCAAGTTGCTATAGCGCTCGGCAAAGGTCGAGGGCGAAATTGGGTTGAGCGGCCCCGCAGAGCTACCGTTGTTGAAATCATTATCAGTGTAAGTGGTATCACGCCAAAAGCTGAGCACCATCGCCGCAAATTGATAGTTCATCGTGGCATCCCATTCGCGCCCAATCGTCCACGAGGTAGCGTTGCCCCACTCTTCGCCCACGATATAGGCGTCAGGATTCACCGCCCGCACCGCATTACGGAAGTCCTCCCAATAATCGTCACTTGGGTCATTAATCTGCCCGTGGTCAATCTCTGGCGCAACGTCGAGCCGCCAACCATCGCTCCACTGTACCCAGTATGGCGCAACCGATGACGTGCCGTTGTTGATGAAGTAATCGCGCACCCCAATGTAATCATGTTGGAAGACCGGCAATGTATCGAAGATACCAAACCACTTGGGATAATCGCGGTTATCCGAACAGGGCGATGGCGGCGTACCGGTATAGGTGAAAAAGGTATACCAGTTGACATAATCCGTCACCGTTGAATCGTTCGTCTCACAAGCGCCAGTGACATTACTAGTGCCCGGCGTGACTGGTGTAGGCGCGGGATTGCTCGGCGCGCTGGTCACGTCGTTCCAACGGTCGTAACGGTCGAAGTAAACACTATCCGACGAACTATGGTTGAATACACCATCTAGAATGACATTAATGCCCAGCGCATGCGCCTGCGTCATCAGCGTTTGGAAGGTGCTCAAATCGCCGAAGTTATCGTCAATATGGAAGAAATCGGTCGTGTCGTACTTATGATTGGATGGCGATTCAAAAATGGGATTGAGGTAGAGCGCCGTAACGCCCAGCGATTGTAAATAGGATAACTTGTCGATGATGCCCTGCAAATCGCCGCCATAGAAGTTCTGGCTATAGATGCCGCTACAGGTGCTACTGCTGCCGGCGACAGCGCGCGGGTCGCAGATGCGGGCGTTCCAATCGGTGCTATTAGAGCGCACGATCGTGTCATAGTTGCCATAGAAGAACTCGCCCGCAGTGGGGTTATTGGTGCTATCGCCATCGCGGAAGCGGTCGGGAAATATCTGGTAGAAGATGGCGTTTTTCACCCAGTTGGGCGTAGAAAAACTAGCGTCGTAAATCGTCAGTTGCCAGCTATTATCTAGACTGCTGCCAAAAGTTTGCCCCCAGCCGCCAGTGCGAGCAGCATCATCTTCATAATAGGCCACAGCGCTGCCATCAGTGGCGATGAAACGATACCAATAGACCGTCGGGTCGGGGCTGGCGGGCAAAGTCACTTCCCAAAACTCATAAGGGCCAGGGTCGTTGGGCAAAGCGACATTGCTGGCCACCAACGTCATATTATAAATGGTAGACGTATCCAGACGGTCGTTCCAAACGCGAACCTGCGCCTGCGTCAAATCGCCATCGGCAGCTCTCAGCCGTAGGGTGATGGGCGTCCCGGTGGGAACAGGCCCCTGCGGCTGACGATAGAGCGGGTCGCGGCTATTGTGCCCCAAATCCGCCCATTGGACATTGTTATCTGCCGCCAGCGTCACCATACTCAACGTAGCTAGCAGCAACATTACGGTTAGAAATAGTATGATTCTCTTCATTTTCATTCCGTACGAAATTATATAAAATATACAAATTCAGATATTCATTAAACGTATAAACTAGCGCGTTAATCGAGCATTTTACACAAATTTAGTGCATTTCACACAAATAACGAGGAGGTTACAGCGTTGTGTTAATGGGAAAGCAGAGAAACGGAGCGCTCGCCACCCAAGACGCAGAATCACACCGAGTAACCTCACACTGTCAGCAGGGGATGCGCCCCACCCCACACAACAAAAAACGCCGCCTCTCAGGCAGCGCCTTCTTTATATATCACATCCTCAAGAACGGATCGAATAGTGCAAGGGTCATCCCGCCAGCCAGCGATACGGCACTGACCAGCGTTTCAGTATCCTCAAGAACGGATCGAA
>WGEI01000118.1 GCA_015492875.1 Anaerolineae bacterium
ATCTCCCCCCAATTAGCCCTTTTGTTCTAGTGGGCGGCGGCATACAATGCTATGCACTTTATATCTGTCAACCATTAAGCAGGAACGATGACACAGCGACATTACGACGAAAAAATCGCCGCACGGCTCAACCTGCGCCCGCAACAAGTCAGCGCGGCTATTAAACTTTTGGATGCGGGCAACACCGTCCCTTTCATCGCCCGCTACCGCAAAGAGATGACGGGCGGGCTAGACGAATTCCGCCTGCGCGAGGTCGGCCAGACACTGCAAACGCTGCGGACGGTTGATGAACGCCGCGCAACTGTGCTCAAGACCATCGCCGAGCAAGGCAAGCTCACGCCACAGCTAGAAGCGCAAATCATCGCAGCGGAAACGCTCACCGAGTTAGAAGACCTCTACCAGCCCTATAAACCCAAGCGCCGCACCCGCGCCAGCATCGCCAAGGAGCGCGGCCTAGAGCCACTGGCCGAGTTGATTTTACAGCAACCCCCCGGACGAGACGCCCCCGCGCCAGAGGAAGCCGCCGCCAATTTCCTCAGCGAAGACGTGCTAACCGTTGCAGACGCCCTCGCTGGTGCGCGCGACATCGTCGCCGAAACCATCAGCGACCATCCCGACGTGCGCGGCCAGCTGCGCCAGCAAGCGCTGCGCTGGGGATTGCTCACCAGCCAAAAACGCCCCGATGCCGAAGACCCCAAAGCCACTTACGAACTTTACTACGCCTTCGAATACCGCATCGACCGCCTGCGCCCGTACCAAATTTTGGCACTCAATCGCGGTGAAGCGGAAAAGGTGCTGCGCGTAAAAATTGACATACCAGAGCGCGATTGGCGCATGGCGATTGAAGACGTATTTCGCCCCCGCCCCCGCTCGCCCTTTGCCGAACAATTGGCGCTGGCTATCAACGACGCCGCCCACCGCTTGCTGCTGCCCGCCATCGAGCGCGATGTGCGCCGTAAGCTCACAGAAGAAGCAGAAACGCGCGCCATCGAAGTTTTTGCGCACAACCTGCAAGGCCTACTCAGCCAACCCCCACTAGCAGGCCACGTCGTGTTGGGCATCGACCCCGGCTATCGTACCGGCTGTAAAGTGGCCGTTGTTGATGAAACGGGCAAAGTATTGGCCACCGAAACCATCTACCCCCACCCGCCCCAGCGCCGCCATAGCGATGCCCTGAAAACGCTCCGCAGCCTAATTGACCACTACAACGTGACGCTCATCACCATTGGCAACGGCACGGCCTCCCGCGAGACGGAGCAACTAGCAGCGGAAATCACCCGCACCATGCCAAACCTGCACTATATCATCGTCAATGAAGCTGGCGCCAGCGTTTATAGCGCGAGTGAATTAGCCGCTAACGAGTTGCCCGGCTTGGATGTCACCTTGCGCGGCGCAGTCTCCATCGCCCGCCGCGTGCAAGACCCCTTGGCCGAACTGGTGAAGATTGACCCGAAGTCCATCGGCGTGGGTATGTACCAGCATGACGTGAACCAGAAAGCGCTGGGAGAAGCGTTGGATGCTGTCGTGGAAACGGTGGTCAATCGCGTTGGCGTCGATGTCAATACGGCCTCCGTCTCACTGTTGACCTATGTCGCCGGCATCGGCCCTAAACTAGCGCGGAACATCATCGCCCATCGTGACAAAAACGGCGCATTCCCCAACCGCCGCGCCTTGAAAAAAGTCAGCGGTCTTGGTCCCAAAGCCTTTGAGCAGGCCGCAGGCTTTTTGCGCATCCGCGACGGAAACGAGCCGCTAGATGCCACCGCCATCCATCCGGAGAGTTACGCCCTCGCCCGCGCGGTATTGGCCTTGAATGAGCCGCTGGAACATTTGCGCGAACCCGCCCGCCTGCACCAACTCGCCGAAGCCTTGAACGCTGGTATCCCCACGCTGGCCGACATTGTCGAGCAACTTTTGCGCCCCGGCAGAGACCCGCGCGAAGACTTGCCCGCACCTATCTTGCGGGGCGATGTCCTCAACATGGAAGACCTCATGCCAGGGATGCAGCTCAACGGCACTGTGCGCAATGTGGTGGACTTTGGCGCATTTGTCGATATTGGCGTCAAGCAAGATGGCCTGCTACATATCAGCAAAATCCCACCAGAGGTTATGCTCCATGTAGGCGATGTCATCACGGTGGAAATTCTCAACGTCGACATAGCGCGCGGGCGCATCGGGCTAGGATGGGGAGGATAATACCATGACCCTCTCTCCTGAAACTATCGCCGCATTTGTCGACGACTTGGCCGCCGTCGATAGCGGTGAGCGCGCTTACAACCACTATGCCCCCACCAACACGGATAATGCCCTGCGCCGCGCTAACTTAGCGCTCTACCTCCAGCACATGGCCGCACGCCAACCCGATACCATCCTCATCGCCGAAGCGCCCGGCTATCGTGGTTGCCGCCTCACCGGCATCCCCATGACCAGCCGCCGCGTCATGCTGGAAGGGGTGGCGAAGTTAGCGATGTTTGGCGAAGCGCGCGGCTACCGTAACCCGCAGGACGAAGGTTTTGAGCGCATCTATAACGAGCAAAGCGCCACCATCCTCTGGAGCACACTCGCAGAAATCAGGGCTGTCCCGTTCATCTGGAGCACCTTCCCCTTTCACCCGCACCAGCCCCAAAAGCCCCTCAGCAACCGCCGCCCGACCAAGAGCGAAATCACGTTGGGCATCCCCTTCATCGAACGCCTGCTAGCGATGTACCGTTTCTCGCGCGTGGTTGCGGTGGGTAATGTGGCCGATGAGACGCTGCGTAAGCTGGGAATAGCTGTCACCGCCAAAGTGCGCCATCCGGCACAAGGCGGCAAAAACGACTTCGTCGCTGGCCTCAAAGCGCTGTTCTAACACACAACCAGCGACCAAGACCAACTCACGGGCGCTTGTTATTTTTTCAGATATTTGACAATATAAAATTTTGCCCATATACTTCTATTAGTAGGGTGCTTGCATTCTCTCCATTCCCATTCAATATTCGCTTGACTTTGAGGAATGTATCATGAAAATCCGCTTATTCTCTCTCATCGCACTCATCGGCATCGGTGTGCTGTTTGCCGTCGCCTCTGTCCTCGCCCAAGATAGCTCCATGCCCGATGACTACAATTGGTGCAGCGACGCAAACTACTGGGGCGATGGCCGTTGCAACAATACCCAAGACGGCGATTTGCGCTTTTGCCTGTGGGAGATGGGCTGGTACTTGCCGCGCGTCGAGGCCGGCGAGTTCACCATCGAGCAGGTCGTGACCGC
>WGEI01000119.1 GCA_015492875.1 Anaerolineae bacterium
TATCCACCGCCCGCAAGGCGACGGGATTATCTGGCAATTGCTCAACAATCCAGTTCGCTTGCACGCCGATATGCTCTGCTGGGGCGACATTAACTAGATTGAGGCTATCTGCTTCGGGGCGGGTGATGAAAATATATAGTTGGTCAAGCGGGTTAACCGATAATAAATTGACGGGTTCGCGGGCGACGATAAAGCCCTCATTATCCAATACTTCTAATTGAATTTCGCGTGCAGTAGATGTCGCTTGAATATAGAAAAACTGGGTCTTTCTGCTGCCTTGTGGCAAACTCAGGGGGGTACTAAAAGTATGTGCTAAGCCACGCCCCGATGTTTCTGGCCGAACAATGAGCTGCCCTTCTAAATCTGCCCCTTGATTGCTGATGCGAACGAGTAGTGGTATCCATTCATCTTCTCGAAAGCGCCCCCCAAAACCCGCGCTTAAAACTTCTAATTGTATATCCTCAGTAATCGCCTCTTGTTCTGGCGGGGCAGCTATTGTGCTAAAAGTAAAAACACCCGATACAAGCAATAACAAACATACCCAAATCAATATACGGTATTGTCTCATGTTGATTATCCGTTTATGCGGTAGGTATACCATCTCTAGCTCTTCAATTATCGTACAGCTTGATACATGGCTTACAGCCCAAGTTTGCAGGCCTATTTTAACACGGCATCGCTCTTTACCGTTTTGGTAAACGATGAGAATTTGTCATCGTGAGTTTTATTGTGCCTATATGTGTAACGTAGTATGGGGTTTTATCATCTAAAACATATCCTATGGGATATATGAAGAGGAGATAGTTATGCTTTGGAAGCGCAGTTTAATGTTTATCAGCCTTTTGCTAAGCGGCTTGCTACTCGCCAATTTTATTAGCGCACAGGACGATACGGCTGAAGACGATACCATTGTGGAAGCGCGGTTGGAGAATTACACTTTCCGCCCTGTTGAAGACATCGTCAATCGCCCCTTAGAAGTAACTGGCTTTGCCAACGGAACGGCCACCCTCCCTATAGAGACAGCCGTCCCCGTAGCCTGTAGCGTCGTCTATGGCACAACGACTGAATTTGGCCAGCTTAGCCTTGACCAAGATATGGCTGGTGGTACACACGCTGTGCATAGCCCGCTATTGACCAACCTTGAGCCAGATACAACATATTATTTTCGCGTGCAAGGCGTCGATGATAATGGTGTAGTTTATGTCTCCGATGTGATGACCTTTACCACCCCACCAGCAGAAGAAACCGCCAACGACAATCTGCTATCCCCAGAGAATGGGGCGGAGATTGTCGGCTATAGCAGCGCTTATGGCGGGGCGGAGATTGGTGACCGTTGGGGTGTTGGTAGTGCTTTTGATGGCAACCCCGGCACAGCGTGGTCTACGGCTGGCGATGGCGATGATGCTTGGGTAGAAGTGAAATTAGCGCAACCTAGCCATATCGACCGTATTGAGTTTTGGACGCGCTTCATGAATGATGGCACTGCGCGCATTCTGTCGTTTACCGTCACAACCGATAGCGGCGAAGTCTATGGCCCATTTGAATTGCCCGATGCTGAGCAAATGTATGGTTTTGATGTCGATTTCGTGGCGGAAACATTACGCTTTGATGTTGTAGAAAGCACTGGGGGCAATACAGGCGCGGCAGAAATAGCCGCCTATGGCGAGCCTGTCTCTCCCTAACGTAACCGCTTTTACCTTGCGGCTAGTATCGCCTCTTTTCACTGCCCGTACTTCCCTCTATCGCCTCAATCTATAGGGGAGATAGTGCGTAGCGCGGTAAATAGGCGATGGCGTACATAATCAGGGCGTAGTGACGTAATTCGCTGCGCCCTTGCTACTGGTGATATTCACTAACAGAGGATGGTGAGGTCTATTCTCGCCAATTCTAACTCGCACATTTCCACACCTATTTGCACCTGCTTGCGTTCTCATCATGGGCTTAAATTGGCCTATATCCAATAGCTTGCATCACACCTATCCCTGCGGCACAATGCGAGCGTTCTGCAAAACATAGTGGCTGAAGGATACCCCAATGACGACAACTTCGCTGGACGTGGTTTTCGCTGCAATCCCCCCTGTGCTCGTTTTGATCCTGATGGTGGGCTTTCGCTGGGGCGGTAGCCGAGCAGGTGCTGCGGGTTGGTTATCGGCAGTTGTAATCGCGCTTGTTGCCTTTGGCGCAAATATCGAGGTGATGGCCGCCGCTCATGTTCGCGCCATCATTTTGACCTTAGATGTTGTCTATATTGTTTGGGCGGCCTTATTGTTATATCTGGTGGTTGATAAGGCAGGGGCGCTCCGTGTAATTGCCCACTGGTTCACTAGTTTAACTGGCGATGATGTCTTGCGGGTTCTCCTTTTAGGCTGGGTGTTCACTTCGTTTCTGCAAGGCGTCGGCGGTTTTGGCGTGCCGGTGGCGATTGTCGCCCCGCTTTTGGTTGGCTTGGGCTTATCACCGCTGGCCGCTGTGGTCATTCCCTCTGTGGGGCATGGTTGGGCAGTGACTTTTGGTTCACTTGGCTCATCTTTCCTCGTTTTATTGGGCGTTACGGGTGTAGATGAAAAGGCTGCTGCTGTTCCTACGGCGTTGCTTTTGGGCGCTGCAGCAATCTTAAGCGGGTTTTTAGCGGCACACGTTTACGCTGGCTGGCGGGGGATACGGCGTGCAGCGCCCGCTGTGCTGGTGCTTGGTTTGGTGATGGCTATTGGCCAATATATCCTCGCCACAAACGGCCTCTGGAATATCGGCTCGGCAGGCGGTAGTTTGCTCGCCCTCGTTATCAGTTTATGGGTTGTTCGCTGGCCATTTTACCGTCGGGTAAAAAACAACAATACACACAGTATCGAAGCCTCTTCAGAAAGCGCATTGTCATTTCGCTTGGCCATTATCGGTTATGTGGTGCTTGTTCTCCTCGCCTTCATGATTAAAGGCATTCCAACTATTAAAGGCGCTTTTGGTGCGGTGCGCTTCTCCGTAGATTTGCCCGCAGTGACCACCTTACGCGGCTGGGAAACACCTGCTGATACCGTCGGCCTGAACATTTTTGGCCATACCGGCGCTATTCTGTTTTATGCCGCAGCAATGGCATATGGCATTTATCGCTGGCATGGCCTATATCCCAAAGGAGCAGAACGCGCCATTTTGATGGGTGTTTGGTTGCGGGGGCGTAAAGCCGCACTGGGCATCCTCGCTATGGTGGCAATGGCGACAGTGATGCAGTATACCGGCATGACGCGCGCTTTGGCCGAGTGGTTGGCGAACGCCGTCTCGCCCGCCTTATACGCCTTTATCTCCACTGTGATTGGCGCATTGGGCGCTTTTATGACGGGTAGCAATACCAACAGTAATGCTGTTTTTGCCGTGCTACAGCAGGATACAGCCTTGCTCTTGGGGCTAAGTGTGCCTTTAGTGCTAGCTATTCAAACGGCTTCAGCGTCAGTGGCGAGCGTCTTAGCGCCTGCAAAAATCATCGTAGGCGCGAGTACGGTGGGCATGAGCGGGGAAGAGGGAGCGGTATTGCGTAAGCTATTGGCTTACGGGCTGGTGTTATTGGGCTTCATCGCTTTGTTAGGTTTTGCGCTGCTGGCTATAACTCTGCGTTGATTTGGCGGTATAAAGCGATTAGCTCCGCCTCAGAAAGGCCTTGCCGGTTATAGTCTAGAATGTGTTCAATGAAGGTAATCACTGTATCCAGCGTATTGCGGTCAATGATGCCATAACGCAACCTCTGGTCAAGGTAGACCGCGCCCAGCTTGCCCACTGGAAAAGTGACTATTGCGCGCAATTCGGAGAAAGTTGTATTGGTGACCGGTGCATTTTCCGGGTTGGTTACCATATTATTAGTAATAACAGGCTCGCCCGCTTCTAGGCTTTGGCGTAGCGTATCTTCTGCCAAAGTGCGGAACGCTGGGTTATCGATTGTCTCTTGCGTTAGATTAATCGCCTCGATAAGTTGTAAATCAGGCGTTACAGCTAATCCGCGGTCTGCACCGGTGATATTCAATGTTACATGTAAGATTTTCGCCACAAAATCGGCGCTCATGCCGTTTTCCTCACTGCTGGTTGATATTGTTTCTGGTAATGTTAACGCACTCCCAAAATAAGCACAATATCCTGCATCGCCTTTTTTCCCGCAATTTGGATGATTAAGGGGCGTAACGCCCTGAAGCATAGCAGTACGTCAGAAAGCGGTAGTATTTTCAGCCTTTGTGCTAGCCGCCGCCAAATGCGATATTGCGCCGTTTGGTCTTGCGAGAGATATAACTGTATGCCCTCCTTTAGTACCTCTACACGTTTGCTCTGGTCATCAATATCAAATGCGGTTTCTAAAATATCGTCGAGCAATTCTTGGTAAGTCGGTAGAACGGTCTCAGTTGGGCTGTTGCTATTTGCCAGCAAAGGGGCTAACAGTCCGATAGCACTCGCGCGGTCATAATCATCGCTGATGGTGGCGATGACGCTCAAAACTGTTTTGCTCACATCTTGACGCAGCGCCTTTGGCAAAAACGGCGCAATTGCCGCCAACACCGTAGCACGGTCATATCCTTCGTCAATCAATGGGATGAGTTGCCATGCCTTAGCTAGCACCTCTTTACGCTTGTCTGGCGCTAAATTTTGCGAGAGCGTGATGTAAATAGAGGCGCGGTCTAACGGGTCACGCATGTTATCTACGATATGTTGCGCCTCTTCTAAGAAGTCTGCTGGCAAAAGTGGCAAAATGCTGATGAGCGACCGTGCTTGCTTATAAGCATA
>WGEI01000120.1 GCA_015492875.1 Anaerolineae bacterium
ATATGTTAATGCTAGAAACACGGCATCAGGCTCTCTTAAGCAAAAAGATTCTCGCATTACAGCATCACGCCCTTTAACCGCATATATTTATGCGATTGTAGATAGTGACATGCAATTCGAAACGCAATGGGAACTCTTAACCTATTTGCGGGCGTTAGGTTTTCTCGTGGCGGACGAAGCACAGCTATACCCCAACTTAGAAGCCATTATCAGCGCCTTACCTGCATGGGAAAAACGCCGTGAAAGCTTACCCTATGAGATAGATGGGCTGGTCATCAAAGTCAATGAGCTAGATGTAGCCCGCGAATTGGGTATTGTGGGCAAAGACCCACGAAGCGCAATTGCCTATAAATTCCCATCTGAGGAAGTGACAACGCGCTTAATTGATGTCACCGTCAATATTGGGCGCACAGGTAAAGTGACGCCAACGGCGCAGTTAGAACCTGTTTTCGTGGGTGGCGTTACTGTTTCAAATGCAAGCCTGCATAATTATGACCAGATAGAAGCGCTTGATATACGAATTGGCGATATAGTTATTGTGAAACGCTCGGGTGATGTTATCCCTTATGTTGTTGGACCCGTAACTGGCGCCAGAACAGGGGATGAAAAACCGATTGTGCCCCCGACGCACTGCCCACATTGTCAAACAGCCCTAGTGAAACCAGAGGGTGCAGTAGATTTGTTTTGCCCTAATCCGCGTTGTCCAGAGCGCGTTTTTAGAGCGGTAGAATTTTTTGTTTCGCGCGGGGCGATGGACATTGAGGGCATGGGGCCACAGACAGTTAAAACTTTGATTGAGCGCGGGCTTATCACAGATATTGCAGATATTTTCACATTACAACCTGAACCCTTATTGGAATTGGAAGGATTTGCAGAAAAAAAGGTGGAGAACCTGATGGCTTCAATTGAAGCGGCAAAGCGGAGGCCGATACCCCAATTGCTAGCGTCATTGGGAATTGATGGCGTTGGGGAAACCGTAGCGAATTTACTTGCCGAACGATTTGGCTCTATAGAAGCGCTAGAAACAACAGCGCTAAACATTCACAAAGCACTTAAAGCCTTTGAAAAGGCAATTGAGCCACTATTGGTTAATGTGCCAGAGATGGCGGAAATAGACCCCGATAACATTGGGCGGGCGGTACAACGCCTCCGCAACCCATTAGTCGAGTTAGCCCCACGTTATATTGGTGTGGAAAATTTTCAAGGACGATTAGCCCGTGCGATTGCCCCCCTGCCCGACCTTGCGCTGGATGCAGACCATACGGAAGCCATAGCCAATGCGTTAAAAGAGGTTATCCAAGCAGCAGAGCCACTGTTGACAATAGAGGGGTTAGGCCCCATTTTGGCGAAAAACATAGTTGATTGGTTTGCCGATGATTTTAACCGCGAAGTGCTGGCAAAAATGCGAGCGGCAGGCGTACAACCACCAAGACCCGCACAAAAACAGGCCAGCAATGAATTAGAAGGGCTGACTTTTGTCATTACAGGCACACTCCCAAGCTTATCCCGTGATGAAGCAACAGCGCTTATTAAATCACATGGGGGGCGGGTAACGGGGAGTGTCAGCAAAAGGACTGATTATGTACTCGTAGGGGCATCTCCGGGGAGTAAGGCCGAGAAAGCTAAACAACTAGGTATCCCCATCATTAGCGAAGAAGATTTGCTAGCGATGATTGGCAAACATTGAACCTTATAGCCTGAGGAAATGGTTATGACCGGCATTGTGACTATATCGCCATCGCGTGAAAAACCCATTCTCAATCGCCATCCGTGGGTTTTCTCTGGCGCTATCCAAGATGTACAAGATGCTGCACCCGGCACCATAGTAGATGTTGTAACACATAAAGGGGAATTTTTAGCGCGGGGTTATTGGAATCCAAAATCCCAGATACAAGTGCGTATCCTCACATGGCAAGATGAGCCAATTGATGATGTGTGGTGGCAACGGCAACTGAAACAAGCGATTGAATCACGAGCAGCCTACCACCATCCTACAGAACCGCGTGGCTATCGATTAATCAATGCTGAAAATGATTATATTCCCGGTCTTGTGGTCGATCGTTATGGCGATTATTTAGTATTGCAGGCATTAACGCTGTATATCGACCAGCAAAAACAACAAATTGCCCTTCAACTCACCCATATATGCCAACAGCTCAATATGCCGATAAAAGGAATTTATGAGCGCAGCGATGTAGATGTGCGCAAGAAAGAGGGTTTAGGGCTAACAACTGGGGTACTATGGGGCGAAGAACCACCTGAGCTGGTTGAAGTTATCAGCGGCGACAAGGTGCGGTTGATTGACATTCGGCATGGCCATAAAACAGGCTACTACCTTGACCAGCAACACAACCAAAACATGCTCCCGCGTTTTTTGGCAACGTATGGCTTGAATGATGGACACACCCGCATCTTGAATTTATTCAGTTACACGGGTGGTTTTGGGCTGGCGACGCAAGGACATGTTACTAATGTGGACGCCTCTCGCCCGGCATTAGAATTGGCGGAAGCCACCTATCAACGCAACCAATGGCCAGAAGAGCGCGTCGATTTTATCCAAGCGGATATTTTTGACTTCCTGCGTGACCAAGCGGAAAATGGTGAGCAATACGATGTGGTCATTCTAGACCCGCCGAAATTCGCTCACCATAAACGGCAAATTGATGCGGCAGCCCGTGGCTACAAAGATTTGAACATGTATGCGCTGCGGGCAGTTCGCCAATGTGGCTTTCTGCTCACTTTTTCTTGCTCAGGCGCTATATCGCCAGACTTATTCCAGAAAATCGTATTCGGCGCGCTAGTAGATAGTAGGCGGCAAGCACAGATTATCCGCCATTTAGAGCCTTCACCAGACCATCCCGTGGCGCTTACCTTCCCAGAAGGCGCATATCTAAAAGGTTTGCTATTGCGCGTTTTTTAACTTTCCGATTGAATTTGAGACGCTAGAATTTTGATTTTACGCCCCGTTTCATACCAGCTGGCTTCGCTTAAGCCGAGCTTCTCACGGATAGCGTCTTCATCCATGCCGGCAAGGTAATCGCGCACACCACATGTCCAGCGCATCACCTCAAACGAGAGTTTGAAGGGTATGTCTGCGCCTTCCCCAATATCAGTCAAGATATACTCTAAGTTACGAGCGGTACAGGTAAAAATCGTGTCTTCAGGGCGATATTGACGCCAATATAAATCGAGAAGGTCTACCCACTCTCGGCTCACATCGATAATACGCTCTTTATAAACATTGCGAACTTTGTGGCGAACAACGATTTTAGGACGCTCTGGATTTAAGCGGTCAATATCCTTATAGGTGAGACGCATCGCCTCGCTTTTTTTGATACCCGTCTCTAACAGCAGGGTAAAAAGCATTTCTGGACGATAATCAATCTCATCACCACGTTTCATACTGCGGGCAAAGCGGCGGGCAGCATGTATTTGTTCTGGTGATAGCACATGAGACAGTGGCGCGGGACCAGACCGCTGTAGTATTGGAGCAGCGGGGTCATCGGGAATAGAACCAATACCATGCAACCATTTGAAAAAGACTTTTAAGGTGGTCACACGCCTAGCATACGATTTTCGGCTACAAGGAACGCCCCGTTCAAACTCTAGCCAATGTAAAAACTGGTTCAGGCGGGTTGTTGTGAAGTGGCCAATCGGCGTATCTGCTTGGGCATACTGAGCGAGTAACTTCAAATCGGCAATAAAAGCTTTGACAGTATGCTGCGATTTTCCCTCTTTGATAAGATATTCAGCAAATAGCTCGAAAGTCGCGCCCAAAGGTGTATGGCGATTGATTTCTTCTGGTGAAGAAGGTTGGTTGGGGAATAATGGCATCTGACGCAAGTCTGACATCAGTAACACCTTTCACTTATGCACACTAGAGACTACCGTCGGTGCGTCCATGACTGTGTACCGTAGATAGTCTGTAAATAATGCTCCACTTGCGTTTGTTCCTCTGGTATTAAAGCGCCTTGTTGAAGCTCAACATCAAATGTTTGGCTAAACCCTTCAACAATCGCTTGAGCAACTTCATTCCATGATAGAACACGCCCTATTGCCGCCTCTAAGGTTGTCGCCCGTTGGAGAACTTGCGATTTAGCGTTCATACGGGCGCACTCGTTTTCAAAAGCAAGGACATCACAAATACGCGCTATATCACCATATAAAGGCAATGTGCCATGTTGCAAAATGCCATTGCGCCGCCGCACTTGGGCACTGCCGATTAGTTTTCGCCCATTCACTGTAATTTCATAATGCGACGGAACTTCAAAGCAGACAGGCCCTACAGCAGCTTTATAGTTATCAGCGCGCTTATCCGCTTGTGGGCTAATGCCCAACCTATGTAGCGCAGTTATAAGGGCACGGCTAATACGGCGGTAACTATCTACAACGCTACCAGCTGCTAGCGGGTGGCCGAGAGGCACAGCGATGCTATAAGTCAGTTCATTGGTGTGCAATATCGCCCGCCCCCCTGTAGGCCGTCTAACAATGTGCCAGCCCAGTTGTTCGGCACGGTGCAAATCTACGTCAGCTATACGTTGGGCATATCCTAATGATAAACACGGTGGATTCCATGCATATAAACGTAATGTCGGCGGCGTCAAGCCTACAGAAACCGACCATAAAATCGCTTCATCAACTGCCATGTTGATAGCGCCAATCGCTGGTTTATCGTATATTAAACGCCATTGACGCTGCATGATACCCTGCCTATACTGATTTTTAGGATAAGACAAACAAAGCAACCGCTATGATACATGATGATGATTATAACTTGAATGAGCCAACTGTTCCTAATCCACGTGTACACGCCGATAAAGATGACTATAACGCTGCTTCGCATGAATTAGAAACGCTCAAAGCCGGCGCTGTACCAGAGCCTCCACCTAGCGCAACAACTGAACCGCGTGGCGTCCCCATTTACCGTAAAGAGGCTTTTGTGCCACCGCCACCACCAGCCATACCAGAAACGGCAGCAAGGGCACGAATGCGCCGCAGAAAAGCGCGCAATCGTGGTGGAGAGTGGGCTTGGGTCATTATCGCTGTGGCGCTCTTCGGTGTCTTGCTCACTGTGGGTATCGGAGTTCTGCTCATTGTTCGGGCATCAACAGAAGAAGCTGAGATAGTGCCAACGGCAACTGCGCCCAGTTTAGCGGTATTACCCACGCCAGTCGATGCAAGAACTGTAGCAAACACTACCACTAGCAATAATAGCGTCATCATTGGAGATGTGGTGGTAGGGCCAAATGGCGAAGCAATTCATATAGAGCCTTGGGATGGGGAATCGCGTTTCACAATTTTAGTGATGGGGCTAGACCGCCGTCCCGGTGAAACGGGCTTGCGTTTTCGTACAGATACCATGCTGCTAGTCAGTTTAGACCCTGTGACAAACAGTGCGGGCATTCTCAGCATTCCGCGTGACCTCTATATTGAAATGCCGGGATATAACGGGTTATACCGCATCAACGAACCGATGGTATGGGGTGAATTGCAAAGCCCGGGCTATGGCCCACAGTTGGCAATGCAAACGGTACAATATAATCTCGGCATTCGCGTCAATGAGTATCTGATTGTCGATTTTAAGGCATTTATCGCAATCATTGACGCAATTGGGGGCATTGAGGTTGATGTCCCTAATACCATTAATGACCCACAATATCCCAATATGTACTATGGCTATGACCCGTTCTATCTGCCCGCAGGTCGCCATGTGTTAGATGGTGAAACAGCGTTGAAGTACGCACGCACCCGCCACGGCTCTAGTGACTTTGAGCGTGCTCGCCGCCAACAACAAGTTTTGTTTGCTATCCGCGATAAAATTCTACGGTTGGATATGATTCCTACGCTCATTCTCCAAGCGCCATCATTATGGGCGGCATTACAAGATAACCTCTATACTGGTTTGTCGTTAGAACAGGTTATCCAATTAGCCCTTTGGGCAAAAGACATTCCACTGGAAAACATCCGCACCGGGGTTATCACGCCAGAGTATGTGATGAGTTACACAACGGAAAGAGGCGCTTCGGTTCTCATCCCCAATCGCAGCCGATTAGGGTACTTGATGCAGGAAGTATTTGGGGCGAACTATAACCAATAAATCGTAACGAAAAACAGTGCGCGAAAAAGGCGCACTGTTATTTTTAGGCAAAACCTGCCATGCCGTGTGGCGCTAAGTTTTGAACCTGCTTTCGCAGGTGGGAACCCTCCTGTCAATTCGGTCTTGGCTCAGGCCTATCACCTCAATGACAGACGGCGGTCCCCGTCTATGTGAGTGTTGGCCCAAAACGGACACGTCATCACGCGCATAGCAGGTATGAAACTTATACCAAACTACCCCACTAGTGTAAAGACTGAACCCCCATATCCGATTATGGAACAGGCAAGGAATTGACCTATCAAGGCCAGTAGATTTCGTTATAATCTGATACGGTTGGCTATGTATATTGGAGGGTGCAACATATGAATTCAAAATTATTCAAACCGACACTTGCGGAATTTGTCGGCACTTTTGTTTTAGTTTTTGTCGGGGCAGCGGCGGTTGTGGTTGCGCCATTATTTGGGGTCGTAGTGCCTGCATTGGCACACGGGTTGATACTTGTTGGCTTAATTTATGCTTATGGCAACATCTCTGGCGCGCAATTTAACCCAGCGGTAACCTTTTCGCTGCTGGTGGGTGGCAAGCAAGATGCCGTTAAATCTGTAGTATTCATGATCGCGCAATTTGCAGGAGGAATTGTTGCCGCATTCTTACTAG
This sequence comes from Anaerolineae bacterium, assembly GCA_015492875.1. Lineage (GTDB taxonomy): Bacteria > Chloroflexota > Anaerolineae > Aggregatilineales > Phototrophicaceae > S146-30. The sequence goes on from WGEI01000120.1 coordinate 6,755, forward strand.
TTGCTGCTCTACCCGCTCCAGATACTGAAGTCATGATTAGTTTATTCGGTGAAGGCGGGTTTAACTATGGCGTTACAACGGGCATACTCACCGAAAGTTATGTATGGCAAGCCGCCCTGCTTGAAGCAATACTGACATTTTTCCTAGTTAGCGCTGTTTACCAAGCAGCGGTTCATGGCCGCGCAGGCAATCTAGCCGGCGTTGCCATTGGTTTCACACTGGCAGCATCCATTTTGGCTGGTGGCGTACTCACCGGCGCATCGCTCAATCCGGCGCGTACTTTAGGGCCAGCGCTTGCGGCAGGTGATTTATCTTACGTTGTGCCCTATTTCGTTGGGTTGTTTGGTGGTGGTGCAATTGGTGGTTTGCTCCATGCTTACGTTTTTTCACCAGAAGAAACCGCCACCTAGATTTAGATAAAGCAAGAGCCGCTCATGTGGGCGGCTCTCTGCTGTTAACCAGTGTTTCCCGCGCTGATTACGCTTGTTCCTCTTCGGGCAATACAACTTGAATAAATAACTCTTCAAGCTGTTGCGGCTCTGGTGCAGAAGGTGCTTGTGCCATAGCATCTGTGCCGCGTTGGGTTTTGGGGAAAGCGATAACCTCGCGGATGTTAGGCTCTCCAGCCAGTAAAGCCACAACGCGGTCTAAGCCCCAAGCGATACCCCCATGAGGCGGCACACCATACTCAAATGCCTCAAGGATATGGCCAAACTGCTCTTTCGCGTGTTCCATCGTTTGACCAATTAAGGGGAAGATTTTCTCCTGTAAGGCGCGGTCATGAATACGGATGCTACCACCAGCAACTTCATGACCATTGCAAACCATATCGTATTGCGAGCCACGGGCAGCGCCTGGGTCAGTATCTAGAAGGGGTATATCTTCTGGCAATGGCATGGTGAACATGTGTTGAGAGGGGTCCCAACGCTGATTTTCCTCATCCCAATAGAACATGGGGAAATCAATTACCCAGCATAGCGCCAGTTTATTCGGGTCAAGCAAGCCTAAACGCTCGGCTAGATTGGGGCGAATGGCGTCAATAACAGCGTAGACTATTTCACGCTCATCAGAGATGAAGAGGAGCAAATCCCCCGCTTCAGCCCCGACGTTCTCGAAAAGTTCTAGCTTCTGTTCAACAGAGAAGAATTTGCCAATTGGCCCTTTGACCTCCCCCTCTGGTTCTGCGGGAAGTGCCATATAAGCCAAGCCCTTAGCGCCAGCTTCACGGGCTAATGCCTCTAATTCGGCAGTCACTTTCCGTAATTGTGTGCCACTGAGTTCGGCGGCATAGCCAGGGGCACGAATCACCTTGACCGGTTTACCCGCTTCAACGTTTTCGACAAAAACACGGAAACCGCTTTTACCAGCTATGTGGCTGACATCAATAGCGCGCAAGTCATAGCGCAAATCTGGGCGGTCAGTGCCGTACTGTTCCATCGCGTCTTGATAACGAATGCGGGGAAGTGGTTCAAAAAGTAGCTCTTTTTCCGACGCAACAGCTTTAATCAAGGCTAATATAAGCGCTTCATTCAGCGCCATGACATCTTCGCGCTCGACAAAGCTCAATTCCATATCAAGCTGTGTAAATTCCGGCTGACGCTGCCCGCGCAAATCCTCATCGCGGAAACAACGCGCAATTTGGAAATACCGTTCATAGCCAGCAACCATCAACAACTGCTTGAGTTGTTGTGGAGATTGGGGCAACGCATAGAATTTGCCGGGATTTAGGCGACTGGGCACAAGAAAATCGCGCGCACCTTCTGGCGTCGTCTTGAAGAGTATCGGGGTTTCAATTTCGACAAAACCCTTTTGGTCTAGCCAATCGCGAATGAATTTAATAGCGCGATGGCGAAGTACCAGATTGCGCTGCATACGTGGGCGGCGCAGGTCTAAGTAACGGTAGCGCATGCGCAACGCTTCATCTACCGTTTCTTCACGATTGATGTAGAAAGGCGGCGTTTTAGCATTGCTGAGAATGGCTATTTCATCAGCATACACGTCGATTTGACCAGTGGGCAAATCAGCATTGGCTGTGCCTTCCGGGCGTTGGCGAACGACGCCGGTCACCTGTATCACAAACTCATTGCGCACTTGATCGGCAATCTCATGAGCTGCTGGCGCATTTTCTTTATCTACAACAACCTGTGTAATGCCCCAGCGGTCACGTAAATCGATAAAAATTAATCCCCCTTGATCTCGGCGACGATTCACCCAACCAGCCAGCGTTACACGTTGACCGCTATGCTCTAGGCGTAATTCGCCGCAATTATGTGTCTTCATCATGGTAGGCGCTCCTCACCGTTTAAGGCTTCTAAGGGTCACAAACAATCATAACAGACCAGATGATAATTACAAGTACCAGTTAACTTGTTTATGGTGTCTGTATTCACATTAGTGGGAAAGCATAGCATGACCTGTAAGTAAAACAAATAGGATATTCTGAACAGCAGCAATGAGCAAAAATATACAAGGCAAATTTGCACTTTACCTAAATAGCCATTTGCGATTACACTTTTGGCTATGATGAGCGATGATTTCACATTGACAAAACGACAGCTAGGTATTCTGCTTTTCGCCATTGGAACGATTGGTTTTCTAGCAATTATTAGCATCGATTTGCTCGATGTGGGGCGAGAAGGCGGTATTGGCCCGGCGCAACGCATCGCATTAGCGCTGATGGCTTGTCTAGCGGTACTGGGCTTAACGCTTATCCCTCTCAAGGACGACCCAGCGTGATGACTGAAAAACAGCCTACTGTGCTTTGGTTCAATCGCATACACAGCCTGCTCATGGCATTCGCTCTGGGGTTATTGCTCTTTCATCTAGGCGTGTATTTTGTCTATGCCGCAAACCTCATACAATTCCCTTATGACTACGATCAAGGCGAAGGTTTTGAGCTTGTTGATACCGTCATGTTCAGTCGTGGAGAATGGCCATATCAGAACACTGATATGTACCCGTTTTACTCCAGCAATTACCCGCCCTTATACC
>WGEI01000121.1 GCA_015492875.1 Anaerolineae bacterium
GCTCAATAGCCCTGTCGTCGCGCCGTATGCGGTGGGCGTTGTGCTATAGTGTAGCTCTACGGGAAGCGGCTCTGTACCTAAAAGGCGGGTCGCCCGCAATATCTGAATGGCTTGATGCAAACTTCGTTTCGTAGCGTCCCAATCGGGCAATACAGGTAATTGCATGATGAACTCCTGTTGATTTTCCGTCAATTAAAACTGGAATAATCCCAGCGTAGCATCAAGCGCCAATACCTGCCACGCACCGACCGCAAAGATGACAATTTCAGCGATGATCATCACGAGATTTTGCCCTTGTTCAACGCGGAAACACGGGTTCACCGAATTATAACGCTTCTCGTCATAATCTTTGGGTTTTGTCCCGGCTGTGAGTAGATAGTTAGCATTGAGCAAGATGGCGACAACCACCGCCAGTGGGGTTAAAAAGCCTAACACCATGCCGATGCCTACTGCCGCCTCGCCCAAGACCACCAGATAGGGGAATACGGTGGGGTTTAGGTTAATGAGCTTGCGGATAGGGGCAACCACCGCCGGCCACGGGTGATTATCCAGCAAGCTATTTGTCCAGCTCATCATGCCCGTTTTGACAAACTTGGGATATTCCTTATGGAGGACGCTTTTAATCCACCATAAGCCGATGACGATGCGCATGATTTCAATCCAGTGCATCATTGTGAAATTTTCAGACACGAACATGATACGTCCCTTTCAGGTTTTTACTTGCTAATGGGACGGGGTTAGTGGCGCAGGTCTTTCGTCATGAGTTTTAAGAAAAGTGTGTGCGTGGGCGCTCTTCCAACTCGCCATCCACGTAAATATCCAGCTTTTCGTTATAAAACGCCAGCAGCCCGCGTATCTTATCCACGCCATCAAAAGGTTTCATAACCAATGACAACGCGGATGTGGCGCGCGGTTGGCTCGAAAATCCATTTGGCTTTGGCAATAGTTTTTGCCATGAGGCGTATCCTTTTTGTCTAAAGCACGCCTAAAAAGCGTAATAGTGACCAAACAATAAACAGAATGAGCAGAATTTTAGGGAGGTTGGCTGCCAGCCTCGCCGTCATGGGGATGGTATAGCCCGCCTTTTGCAGCTGGCTGCTCAGTGTGCTGATAGATGGTTCGCTGAGGGCGCTGCCATTTGGGAGAATGATAGTCGGCACGCTTTCATACCCGTTATTAATTTCGCGCACCCGTTGCCGCGCTTCGCTGTCGCGGTGAATGTCAATATAAACATAATCAACCTTACTACGCTTCAATAAAGCGAGCACCGGCGGCACCATTGGGCAGGCGGCGTGACCATAAACAATAACCCGTGCTTCTTCCATCTATACATTCCCTTCGTGTGTCGTGTGATTTTCCAATCCCTTACCCTAGTTTATGGACGATATATCTTGCTACATCATTACGATATAGCGCCAATTTTTTGCAACTCGCCCCCGTGTATGGCACAATGGCGGCGGCAACCGCCTATATGGGGAGAAAGGTCTCTACAATGCAGCTCAATTTGCCCATCATGGAAAAATTGGCGAAAAGCAAACGCATTCTCATTGCGGGTGCCGGTGGCGGCTTCGATGTTTTTGCCGGGCTTCCTCTCTATTTCACCTTGCGCGATGCTGGCAAAGAGGTACATTTGGCCAATTACAGCTTTACCGCACTCCCGCTGGCACAACTGATTGACAAGCCCGACATCCTCATTGAAACGCTCTTGGTGGGCGCACGCGGTCATTTGAAAGAAGCGGTGAATTACTATCCGGAGGGTTATTTGGCACGCTGGTTTCGGGAAGAGCGCCACGAGGCCATACCCATTTGGATGATGGCGCGGCAAGGCGTCATCCCCTTGCGCACCTGTTACGAGGCACTGATTGCTCGCTTTAACATCGATGCGGTCATTCTAGTTGATGGGGGGGTAGATTCGCTCATGTGTGGCGATGAAGCACGTCCCGGTAGCATTCTGGAAGATAGCGTCTCTTTGGCGGCAATTTCCCGCTTGGATGTGCCCGTCAAGATATTGGCGACAATTGGCTTTGGTGCAGAGGTAGAAGAGAATCTCTCTGGCTACCATGCCTTAGAAAATCTGGCCGCCTTAATGGGGCAGGGCGCTTGTTATGGCAGTTGCTCCCTCGTGCCTCAAATGCCTGCGTTCCAATACTATGAACAAGCCTGCCGCTATGTGTGGGAACAGCCCAACCACAGTAAGAGCCATATCAGTACGCGCATTATTCCGGCGGTGCGGGGGCAATTTGGCGATTATCATATGTATCCCGATGACCGCCATACGCCTGTTTTCATCTCGCCCTTGATGGCGCTCTATTGGTTCTTCGATGCCGAAGCGGTCGCCGCGCGCAATTTGCTCATCCCCCACATTCGGGATTCACTGACTTTTGAGGATGTTTTGACAGCCTTTACGAACTATCTCGCGCAAGTGTCATCACTGCGGCCTGCAGCGCGTATCCCTTACTAATCGTGTTCGGGCGCAGGAATATATTCGCCTAAATAAAAACACAAAGTCGCCCTATGGGAGGGCGGGGCGTCTCTCTTCTGCAGAAATAAGTGTAAAGGTGAAGCGGCTTCCC
>WGEI01000122.1 GCA_015492875.1 Anaerolineae bacterium
CTACGGGATTGCTTCGTTCATACTGTTAGCAGCGTGGCGTATGCTTAACCCCGCTTTACTAGGCTGGGCGAGCGAGCCGCGCCGTTTGCTCATTGTGGGGACGGACTGGGCAGCGCAGGTTATTATCAGCGCTATTAGGGAGCAACCAGATGCCGCCTATGATATTAAAGGCATGATTGGTGATGCGGCAGATGTTGGTAATGTTATCGATGGTGTGCCAGTTGTTGGCACGGGGGCAGACCTGTTAAATTTTGTACAGCGCGACCGTATCGCAGAATTAGTGGTTACGTCGACTCGTGAGCTGGCTGGTGACATCTTTCAAGGGGTTATGGATGCTTATGAGCGTGGTGTGACCATCACCCCAATGCCATTGCTCTATGAACGATTGACAGGGCGCGTGCCTGTGGAGCATATTAACAACAGTTGGGCTGTCGTTTTGCCAATAGAAGGCCAATCACTTTTCAACCCCTATCGCTTCCTCAAACGCCTTTTAGATATTGTACTTTCCCTCATTGGCATGGTGTTTTTCTTGGCCGTATTGCCTTTTATCGCCTTAGCTATTCGCTTAGAATCCAAAGGATCAATTTTTTATATACAGGAGCGTGTTGGCCTCAATGGTCGCACATTCAACATTATCAAATTTCGCACAATGGTCGCCGATGCTGAAGCGCGCTCTGGCCCTGTATTCGCCCAACAGAATGACCCGCGCGTGACCCGTGTCGGGCGTTTTCTGCGTAAAACACGCCTCGATGAAATTCCCCAGTTCATCAATGTTTTGCGTGGCGATATGAGCCTTGTTGGCCCCCGCCCAGAGCGCCCTTTTCATGTTGAGCGCCTCCAGAAGAAAATTCCCTTCTACCGCACCCGTCATATTGTGCGCCCCGGCGTCACTGGTTGGGCACAGGTGCGCTATAACTATGGCTCGACCGATGAAGATGCGCTCATCAAATTGCAATATGACCTTTACTACATCCGCAAGCAATCGCTACTGCTTGACTTGAACATTATGATACGCACTGCTTATAAAATGGTGCGCATGAGCGGCACATAACTCATACACTAAAATCCGATGGAAACAGGAACAGTAGCGTCACCATCCAAATTGTGGCATTGCGAAGGACGCGCCGGTTGTGCCTCTCAGCTGCATAGAGGATAACCGCAATTTGAAGTCCAACAATAAAGCGTAAAATGCCGAGCGGTTCTCGATAAGTGGAGAAGGGCACAAATAGCATAACTATCGCGTGAGCCACCAGCAGTAACGTGTTCATAGTCCAGCGTTTGTTGCGATAGTCTTGCCATCCCCGCCATAATCCCCATAATGTAGGTGCTAAAACGAAGGGGAATAAAATCACCATCATTACAGCAAAGATTTGGAATCCGCCTTCGAGCAAAATGCGCCATACCCCCATAAAAGGAATGATTTCAAAACTAGTGGCTAATGCTCCTCCAGAGCCAATGCCAAACGTGCCGAAATTGGCATAAAGTATCATTTGCCATATACCGAACGGAATGAGCATAATCCCACTATAGACGAGTGCAGTTTTATAATTGCGCTGGTATAACAACTGAAGCCCATACACACCCGCAATGATGAGCGTTGTTTCTTTGGCCAAAGCCGCTAGGGCGAACCATAACGCTCCCCATAACCATTGCTCTCGCTGCATCGCCCATATGCCGCCCAGCGCTAGCCCATAAGCCAACGGCTCTGGCAAAATTAATCGTGCTGCGCCAAATGTGCCCAACGTTAGCCCATAGCCCACTGCATACCAACGGCTTAAATTTTTAGCGTGTAGCATATCCTCAATGATTTTTGTGCCAATAGCGAGCGCTGCCAGATTGATTGCCAACAGCGCCCACGGCAAAACATCACGATTACCAACCGCCAATAGCCGTCCCATAACGGGCAGTAAAATGCGCTGGTAGCGATATGCGGGCACATCAATAAGTGGCGCGGCGTTATCAGGGTCGCGGGCTATATAGTAAACAAATTGGCCATCATACCCCTCTTCGCTGTAACTATGGGCAGCATCTTGTGGGCTATAGTCTGTACCAATAGTGACGAGTGCCAACGCATCCCCCCGAACCGCAACAACGAATAGGGCATAAATTAAACAGCTGATGGTAATGACGGTATATGGGTGTACTATTTGGGCAATGCGCGTTTTCCACATTAACGGTATCATCCTTTCTTGTTGGGATTTTATTTTACATGGGATTGGCTAAAAGACTTTATGCTTCGTTCATTGATGCGTATCGGCTTAATGTTGAGCTTTTTATACTTTTATCTGCTTGGTGCAACGTTCAATGGTGTTATTTTACCCGCATTGAAGCAGTTAACCTTAGCAGGCTTAGCCCTATTGGTGCTATTCTGGCTATTTTCTCATTACGCGCTTCGTTGGCGATGGTATCTACCACCATTAGGGCTGTCCGTTTCCTTCTGGATACTAGCGATTACACTATCTTTTATCACCAATACTGAATATGCCCGCCGTATAGCGATTGGTATCTGGTTTGTTGCCATTTATATCGGCATTTGGCATCTCTTGAGCGATGTTATCGCCAATCGCCTTATTAAACGCGATTTCCTTCTTCACAGCATGTTGCTGACTGGCGTCATTGTGCTGTTGTTTGGTTGGATGCAGTGGTTATTCGCCATCTTGGAGAACGGCGAGTTTGTTCGCCCTGTTTCACTATTAGGCAATGTGAATGCACTGGGTGCTTTTCTCGTCCCTCTAATTCCGCTCAGCCTTGAGTATGCCAAAAATGCTCATCTACGCTTTATCCGTTACACCTTTGCCCTATATGCGATACTGACAATCGGTTTGTTGGCGTTTACATTTTCACGCGGGGCATGGCTAGGCGGAGTTATTGCGATTGGTTTATGGCTGATATTGCCCAATATCGGCAAAGTGCGCCTTAAGCAGTTCTGGGGCAATTTATCACCGCCGCGCCGCGCTTTATGGTTTCTCGCCGGTATGGTGGTAACGATTGCCATCATTGTGGGCGGTATCATCTTCATTCGTTCCTTTGAGCAATCAGGGCGTGGGGTAGACCGCCGTTTGCCGATTTACCGATCGGCGGTTGAACAATTTCTGGAACAGCCATTAACAGGGCAGGGGCTGTTTACTTTTGGTGCGGGGTTATTGGAAGATTGGTCAATACCGCCCAACCAGCCCCATGCCCATGCCCATAGTTTCCCCCTCAACGTGGCGGCGGAATTGGGCATTTTGGGATTATTGGCGCTTGGTGTGACGGTTTGGCAACTATTACACCTATTGCGCCAGCGTTTCCCCCAATTAACCGCACAAGAGCAACGCATCTCTCTATCTGTGGTAGCAGGCTTGTCAGGTTTTACCGTACACCATTTAGTAGATATGCCCGCTATGATGCCCGCAATAGCGCTCATAGGTATAGTACTTGTGTTGTATTTGGCCACTTCCCAACAACCCACACAACTTCGTCAAAAGCCCCTCCAGTTATTGCAACCCGCCATCATTGTTTTGTTCTGGGGCGTTTTACTCATCAGTGGTTGGTGGAGTAGCGAACAATATCGGCAGTACATCCTCATTTTATCGGCTGCTACCCGTAGCGATAATTACAGCACCGCCGCCCAAAAGTTACAGTCTGTGATAGATGCTGACCCATCAATGGCAATATACCAAATGCAACAAGCCTTCTTGTATGGTATGGCCGCTGTGAATAGTCCACAATATGTAGATGATGCGATCGTTGCTTATGAGAAATTCTTGCAATTAGAACCCAATCACGCGGTTTCATGGGCGAACCTCGCCGCGCTCTATAAGCAAGCAGGCCGTAATATAGAAGCACTGTCAGCTATAGAACGCGCCCTTGAGCTTGCCCCGCAATCAAAGTTATTTCAACGCAATCTTATGGCCTACCAAGCCGAACGGGATGATATAGTTTTCTATGAGCCTAGCACCCTTTGGGTAGAGGATTATCCCGTTGGCGTGAGTTTCTCGCGTTTCCAATACCTAAGAGAAGCGATTGGACGGCAATATCTGCCACAGGTTGGCAATCCCAATAGTTCAAACGAATGAGGCGATTTATGCGACAATTCACCATGCAACGAGCTATGTTCATCATTTTATTTGCCTTGATTTTTGCTATGGCGACGCGCGTCCCCGTGGATACTGATACATGGTGGCATATCCGTAGCGGTGAACATATCCTCAATGAGGGCTTTATTTATACCGACCCCTTTTCCCACACCAAGCTAGGAGCAACTTGGATTAACCATAGCTGGGGTTCACAGGTGGTGATGTATCTCATCTGGCAACTGGCTGGTAATATGGGGCTGGCAGTTTTCACCGCTGGTTTTGCCACTGGCGGCATGTACTTTATCTACCGTTCTGGTGCTGGCAACATATATTTGCGTGCTTTTGTATTAGTCATTGCCGCCGCTACTGCTGCTGTTTTTTGGTCAGCACGCCCCCAAATGCTCTCATTTTTCCTCAGCACAGTTGTCTACTATCTGCTCCATCTTTTTAAGTATAAAAAGATAGAC
>WGEI01000123.1 GCA_015492875.1 Anaerolineae bacterium
GTTTGGCTTCGGTCACGTTGGGTTCGTCAAAGGGGTTGATATTGAACATTTTGCCCGCAATAGCCGTCGCCATCTCCCAACGGAAGAACTCGCCAGCAAGTGCATAGGCATCGGGCAATGTGATAGTAACACGCGGATGACCCGCTTCGCGCAAGGCGCGCACACCAGCATCGAGTTGCTCAACGTCGGGGTCGCCCGCTACTTTGATATAGACGAAAAGCTGGTCGCTAGAGTAGTCGTGGGGTTTACCAACTGTCGCGCCAACTACAGGCAAAATCCCAGCACCCTCTTTCCCGGTGCTTTCAGCGATGAGTTGCTCTAGCCAATTGCCAAAGTCGGCGATGGCGCTGCTACAAACGAAGGTCAGTTTATCGCGCCCTTCACGGGCAACCGCGCCCATGACCGCGCCAATGCTAGCGGCAGGGTTACATTCGGCGGTGATTTTGGCATCACAGGCTTCTATCATGGCGGCGGCGTTTTCGCGGATGCGCGCAAGGTCTAGCCCAATGAGCGCGGCAGGCACAAGGCCAAAGTAGCTCAATGCGCTATAACGCCCGCCAATATCGGCAGGGTTGAGGAACACATGGCGGAATTCACGCTCTTCAGCCAATGTATGGAGCGGCGTGCCTGCGTCAGTGATGGCAATGAAACGGCTGCCATCTTCGCCAGTTTGTCGCCAGAAGTAACGATAGAGCGACATGGTTTCAATTGTGCCGCCGGACTTGCTGGCCACGATGAACAGAGTGCGCTCAATATCAATCGCCGCTTGTACATCGCTGATGCGGGCGGGGTTGGTGCTATCAAGCACGATGAGTTGGGGAAAACCTTCTTGTTGGCCAAAGGTGTTGAAAAAGACTTCTGGCGCAAGGCTGCTGCCGCCCATGCCCAAGAGGACAATATGGGAAATGTCTTCGTCGCGCACGGCATCCTGCAAGGCTTGCAGGCGGTCATAGTCGATCGTTTCCAGCACATTTAACCAGCCAAGACGGTTGACGATTTTATTGATGGTCGCCCCGTGACTTTTCCAAACGCTGCCATCTTTTTGCCAAATGCGGCCACAGATGAAATCTTTATCTAACACGGCCATAGCGCGCTGAACAGGCTCGGCCATGATGCCCAGCGCCATCTTCTGCCGCTCGATGATACCCGTTTTGAGCATGGCGCGTTTGGCCGCCACCTGTGAAATCATTTGCTCAAAGGAGCTAATGAACGCCTCAACGCCATCATCTTGCAACTGGCGGGTGACAAGGTCCATATCCACGCCAACTTCGGCCAATTTATCCAGAATGGTGAAGGCTTCATCCATGTTCTGGGTTAAGGTTTGGGCGACCTGCCCATGCTCCTTAAATGCTTTAAGAGTATTGGGCGGCACTGTGTTCACGGTATGGGGGCCGATGAGGTTATCCACATACATCGTATCGGGATAGGCCGGATTTTTGGTGCTGGTCGACGCCCAAAGCGGGCGCTGTACCCGCGCGCCAGCCTCGCGCAGTTTGGCGAAGCGGGGGCCTTCAAAAATCGTTTGGAAAGCGCGGTAAGCCGCTTTAGCGTTGGCGATGGCCGCTTTGCCCAATAGCTCTCGATTGGCCGTAACGCGGTCTAGGTCACCGGTGGTTTGGGCGGCGCGGATATTATTCTCCAGCTTGCCATCTACCAGCGTATCGATACGGCTGAGGAAGAAACTAGCGACAGACGCAATCGAGGAGACATCTTCCCCTGCTGCCAGACGGCGCTCTAAACCGCGAATATAGGCTTCGGCGACATCACGATAATTCTGTACGGAGAAGATGAGGGTGACATTGACATTAATCCCGGCGGCAATCGCCTCTTCAATAGCGGGGATGCCCGCCGGTGTCGCTGGAATTTTTATCATCAAGTTGGGGCGGCCAACGGCGGCGGCGAGGCGCTTCGCCTCGGCGATGGTCTCTTCAGTGCTACTGGCCAGCAGGGGCGAAACTTCTAAGCTGACGTAGCCATCAAGGCCGTTGGTGCGCTCGTAAATATCGCGAAAAAGGTCGGTCGCGCGCTGAATATCCTCAATCGCCAGCCGTTCGTAAATCTCGTGTGGGTCTAATTCCAGCATAGTTTTGATGGCGCTATCATAGGCATCGCTGCCCCCAATGGCCTTCTGGAAAATAGCGGGGTTACTCGTCACCCCAACGACCCCATAGTCATCGATAAAACGCTGCAATTCGCCGTTTTCTAAATCACGGCGGTGAATGTAATCGAGCCAGATGCTCTGTCCGAATTGTTGAACATCAACAGGGGGATTGCCCATGGGCTGCTCCTGTGAAACTTATGGACACTTGCCGACACGATAAGGCGGCATCGTCACTCTGCTGCGCAAAATGTGTGCCCTAATGATGCCGCCAATTGTATCCTAGTAACAGGGTAAAGGCGACAATTTAGGATGTTTTACACACGGGGCGGCGACAAGGGTAGCGATTGTTATTATACAACTCCTCAGGGGGTTTGGCCTTGTTCAATTTTGCGCAATTTGTTGAAGCGGCGATTGTGGCGCTCTTCCCCACTGAAACGGGCGCCGAGAAAGGCATCGACCAACTCGCGGGCGACATTCACCCCAATCACCCGCGCGCCAAGACACAGCACATTCATATTATCATGCTCCACCCCTTGATGTGCGCTATAGGTATCGTGGCAGATAGCGGCATAAATACCCTGCATTTTATTCGCGGCGATAGAAGCCCCGACCCCGCTACCGCAGATGAGCACGCCACGTTCGGCCTGCCCTGCGATGATGGCGCGCCCCAGTTTATAGGCAGCATCGGGATAATCGGCGGGCACGGCGTCAGTGTCTACGCCCAAATCAAGGACGGAATGCCCCTTTTCACGCAGATAGTGGGCTAATGCCTGTTTTAATGGAAAGCCCGCATGGTCGGAAGCAATGGCGATATTCATGAGTATTGTCCCTCGTAGCTATGGCGATATACGGCAAGTTTGATTGTGGCAAAAAGCGGGGCGTGTGGCAATAGTGGGGAATAAAAAGCGGCCTCATAGGGGCGAGGCCATGTTGATAGCAAACGAATGGCGGATTAATCGGCTTCAAAGCGAGCGCGCAATTCTTCTTTCATATCGCGCGGCAATTCATTCCAGTGGATATTGAGCAAAGCGCCCTGTAGCGCATAGAGGCCGACGACGGTGGCACGAGGTTCGATGGCACATACACGCTTCCATGCCTCGACAACGCCGACACTTTCCAAGTCACCAACCGTATAAATACCAACACGATTGAGCATTTTCTCTGTTTCGGGGCCAATGTTCTTCAAAATCGTTATTGGCGTATCGGGAGGATAGTTAGCTGATGTACTCATTGATGTCTCCATGAATCTTCGAACTGAATACTTATAGTATAAAAGGGGGCGTTATTATTTTGAGTAAAGATTTTGTACTATTGGGGGATAAAGAAAGGCTAATCGGTATAAATGAATAAACGTGATTCAGGTAACAATAAGCGAAAATCATCACCATTTCTTGCAATAAGCTTTAAGTCATAATATTCTGCGGTAGCAGCTATAACCGCATCAGCTATGATGGCTGTGTGTCAAAAATAATTTTTCTTGCTTTTGGCTTCCCCCGAAGGTGATCAATGAAAACGCAAGTATCTAGCAAGTAATTATTCCCATTCATCATCATAAAGTTCGCTCAATCGAGCCATATCTGCATGACGAACATCATCAAGCCAAGCATCAATATCCTCTTCTAAATGCGACCAAGCGCCAAATAAAGCATCGATTTGAGACCAAATATCATCAACACTCACGAACTCTGGCTCGCCCGCTATAAATACTTTTACTTCAAACTTTATATCTTCATCCAACGATATACTATTCCAAATAGAAGAAGGTTTAATAGATGCGCCATTAGTATACTGCAAAACCATTGATATTAAACCAAACAAGAGGCTTTTCTTTCAAGCAAGCTCGGCCATCCTATACAAATGCTCATAAAAAATCATCGCAAGACGACGGTATAATAAAACCACCTGTACACGACAACCTAAATGAAGCACGCACTGGTGTAACACTATGCCCAAACTTCGAAAATGTCTCATCGCCAATCGTGGCGAAATTGCTGTCCGAATTATCCATGCTTGCCGTGAATTAGATATTGCCACAGTGGCCGTCTATAGTGAAGTGGATAGCCGCGCGCGCCATGTCCAATTGGCGGATGAAGCGTATTGCATTGGCGAGCCAGCGCCAGAAGCGAGCTATTTGCGCATTGACAAACTTATCGATGTCGCCCAGCAAAGCGGGTGTGATTGTGTGCACCCTGGCTATGGCTTTCTGGCAGAATCTGCCGAGTTCGCCCGTGCGGTGTTGGATGCTGGGTTGATATGGGTGGGGCCGTCCCCGGAAGCGATTGCGCTTATGGGCGTCAAAACGGAGGCGCGCGCCCTCATGGAACAGGCCGCTGTGCCGCTGGTGCCGGGCTATCAACCTGAAAACGCAGGGGCACAGGCAGACGATGCGGCTTTTATCGATGCGGCAGAAGCGATCGGCTATCCTGTGATGGTGAAAGCGGCAGGCGGGGGCGGCGGGAAGGGCATCCGTGTCGTTTATGAGCCGCAAGACCTGCCGCAGGCGCTGCAATCTGCCCGCAATGAGGCGCGAAAAGCCTTTGGTGACGCGCGGATTTTCCTAGAGAAATACATTGAGACAGCGCGTCATATCGAAATTCAAGTGCTAGCAGATACATACGGCAACACGGTGCATCTTTTTGAGCGCGAGTGCAGCGCCCAGCGTCGTCACCAAAAAATCATCGAGGAGTCGCCCTCTCCCCTGCTAGATGAGGCGATGCGGGCGCAAATGGGCGCGGCAGCCATCGCCGCAGCGCAAGCAGTGGGTTATATCAACGCGGGCACAGTGGAATTCATCGCCACACCCGACGGCCAATTTTACTTTTTGGAGATGAATACGCGCATTCAGGTTGAGCACCCCGTCACCGAACTGGTCACCGGGCAGGATTTGGTGCAGCTTCAGTTCCGTGTTGCCGCTGGCGAGGCGCTCCCCTTTTCACAGGGCGATTTACACCAGCAAGGCCACGCGATCGAATGCCGCATTTACGCCGAAGATGCGCAAAACAACTTCCTGCCCGCGATTGGGACGGTATTGCAATTCATCCCGCCACAGATGCCCAATGTGCGCGTTGATAGCGGTATCCAAAGCGGCGACGCTATCACCATTCACTATGACCCGATGATCGCCAAAATCATCGTCCATGCGCCCACGCGCGAACAAGCCATCGTCCGTATGCAGTGCGCATTGGCAGATACGGTCATTTTGGGCACAACGACGAACATCGCCTTTTTGCAGGCATTACTGGCGCATCCCGTGTTTTTGAACGGCGAGGTGGATACCCGTTTTGTCGATACACATCTAGAGTCGCTTTTGCCAGCTGCGCAACCCCTGCCCCCTGAGGCGCTCATCGCGGCGGCGTTGAACGAGATGAATGCGGCTGTACCCACGACCACAACAAACGGCGCCGATGGCGACATTTTCAGCCCATGGGCGAAAACTGATGGCTTCCGAATTGGGGGATAATCATGCGCTATACCTATGAGTACAATGGCGAAACTCACCAGATTGATTTAGAGCGCAACAGCGACGGCACATATAGTGCGATTATCGACGAAACGCGCTATATATTCACAGTGACAACAGCGGCAAATGGGGCGCAGTTGCTCCGCTTTGAAGATGGGCGGCAGGTATTAGCCCATAGCGCCCGCGATGGAGAACAGCGTTTTGTGCATACCGCTGGGGCAAGTTATACCCTCACCGTGCCAGATACACGGCGCAAGCGGCGCGGTGGCGGTGGCAGTGCAGGCGATTTGACCGCCCAAATGCCGGGGCAGGTCATGGATGTGCTGGTGGCAGATGGAGAGCAAGTCTCGGCAGGGCAACCGCTGGTCGTGCTGGAAGCGATGAAAATGGAAATTCGCGTCGCCGCCCCAGCAGATGGTGTTGTGAAGCAGATGCGCGTGCAGAAGGGCGA
>WGEI01000124.1 GCA_015492875.1 Anaerolineae bacterium
CTCTTGCTATAATGCCACTATATCCAACTTAAAATTTATATACTCATGCCACGACGAAACTTGGAATTAGGCATTCAGGCCATTAAGCAAGGTAATATCACTGAAGGTGCACGCTATCTCAAATTGGCGTTGCGTGACGAGCGCTTGCGTGGTGTAGAGCGGGCGGCGGCTTATATTTGGCTGGCGCAAACCCGCGAAGACCCCGCATTGAAGCTAGAATGCTACCGTAATGCCCTACAAGCCGACCCTAACAACCAATATGCGAAAGACCGTATCGCCGAGTTGAACTATCCAGAGCTGCCGCCTAAGCCGCAAGCATCAACACAGACTGGCGACACGGGTTCATCACCCCAGTATCCACAAGCGCCACAACAAGCGCCGCAAATGCCAGCCCAACATGTCGAGCCGCCACGCCCAACCGATAGCAGCCCACTACAGCCCTTCCAGCCACCACCGCAGCAAACCGATACACAGGCCTATCGCCAACAGATGTTGTACCAGACACCCACGCCGCAATCCACCCCACCGCCCACTTATAGTGACGATACAGGCGCGTTTAGCTACCGCACTGTTGGCATTAGTGGTGGCCCTAATGGAGAAGGTAGCGGGTTCTTTGTAACGACAGATGGCCTCATCGCCACAACGCGCTATGCTGTTGGGGGATTAGAGCGAGTAACGGTAGAACTGCATCAAGGACAAGTGGTGGAGGGGAAAGTTGTCCGCGCATGGCCAGAGAGCGATGTCGCGCTCATACGGGTACAGACCACCGTGCGGCGGCTTTTAACCATTACCGCCCTTTATCCATTAGCAGAACGCATGCAGATTACTGCTTACGCTTACCAAAAACAGCCCATACGCGGCTTAGTACGGCGAACAGGGCGCAAGCTAGCGGAATACTGGATACCGACGACAATTGCGCGCGTTGTAGATGCGGGCGGTGCGCCACTCATGGACGATAGCGGTTATCTGGTGGGGATGATGACGCGCAATATGTCGCGTTCATCTAATCATTACTATGGTGTGCATATCACCTATATTTATACGCTGGTGCAAAGGTACATACAGGAAATTCAATATACAAGCAATCGCCAGTATTGCCCGCACTGTGGTTTCGCTAGTATGGTGGCTGCTTATGGCGGATTTTATTGTGAAAATTGTGGTGGTGTACTTCCCTATGCGCTTCACCAACAACGCTTCCCACAGCCCCAATTAGGGCAGCTTTATGGCGAAGGCCAATATATGCCCTGCCCCCATTGCCAAGCGACTATCGGGACTTATAACCAGCTGTGTTTGCGCTGTGGGCAGCAAATTGGGCAATAACTTAACCAACGAGGCAGGTATAGCAAATGTGGTTTCGTAGAGCGAAAGACCAATCATTAGACGCGCACGCCGCAACGGTGGAGCGCATTTTGGCAGATATTAAAGTGAACCCCGCTGAAGCGCGATTGCAGATAGAAGATGGCTTTGGTTGGAGCTTCCGTCATGGTTCGGCCACCATCGAAATTTATGTTTCGCAAAAGGATGGGCGCGGCTTTTTACAGGTGCTATCGCCCATTATGCACCTACCTCAAACGGGCTTACTCGCTTTATATCGCCGTTTATTAGAGCTTAACCTGCAATTGACAAACGCATCGCTGGGCGTTTATCTAGATGTTGTTTATGTTTACAACGAGCGCCCATTAGCGGGCTTAGACCCAGAGGAAGCGAACACAATTATTGAGCTTATCGCAGGTTATGCTGATGAACTAGATAACGAATTAGTCAACGAGTTTGGCGGGCGGCTTTACTCCCAACCTTAATCGCCGTCTTCATCATCCTCATCATCAGCTGATAACAAAGCGGATAAATCCACCTCCGTTTGCGGTTTGGGTGGTTCAGTTGAGCCACCTAATGGGTCTAGTTCGGTTTTCGTCATCTCAATATCGCTTAACGATGGCGCAGGGTCATCATCGGCTGCCCAATCTATCACCACATCTGTTTGCTCTCGCACGGGGTTGGTAGCGTCGGGGTCCGGTTCACGCTCTGGCGGAGTATCTTCAGCATCCCATTCAATCTGTACATCGGTTTGGGGAGTAGCGTTGACATCCATCTCTGTTTTCATGGAATCGGCATCGTCATCAGCTGCCCAATCGATCACCACATCTGTTTGCCCGCGCATGGGATTGGTAGCATCGGGGACAGATTCACGTGGGGAGAGGGTGGGAATATCCCATGTCAACTCAACATCGGTCTGTGGCGGCTCGACATGTACTGCTAGTTCCGTTTCCACGCCGTCAGTTTGTACATCAAGTTCTGTTGGTGCTGGTTGCGCGGCGGGCGCTTCTCGGCTCTCCTCATCGCCGCTCACTTGCGCATCGAGTTCGGTGCGCATATCCACGACTATAGCGCCTATGGATTCTTCTACATCAAGCTCAGTCGCCATCGATGACGCTGGTGTAACCGTGGGGGCTTTTTCTTCTGCTGAAGGCGCGATAGAGGTGCTGGCAAAGTGTGGCCAGACGGTACTCAGGGCATAGGCAACTAACGCGAGATGCAAACTCCCTAGCAAGAAGAAGCTCGTATTCAAGTTGAAGAACAGTGCGCCAAAGAACCATGCCACGAGCAAAACCGCGATACCAAGCCCGCCCCAAAGGTGTTTTCTGAGCGCGCCATAGGCGAACAGGCTGAGCAATAGCGCGAATGTGAGGCTGCCTGCAGATGCGGTGAACAACGGCGCAGTTTGGCCAGCACGGACATAATCCATACCCACCCGCAAATCGAGTGCAAGCCCGCCCAAAGGCAAAAGTACATAGAGCAGTAACATACCCAAAGCGCCCCACCGCCGCCAATGCCACGCCGCAAAAGCCATGATGAAGCTCGATACGCCCCAGACGACCCAAAGCAACGCCCAAGCGATGTCGTTTTTCAGGGAGAATAACGAGAAGGCCGAGACGACGACGCCTGCACCCATAGCATAGAGTAGCGTTGTACTGAGCCAACCATTACGCTCTGGCGGATTTTGACGCATGGGAATGAGCGCTTTCAAATCGGCAAACAGCGCTTGTGCGTGGCCGCCGATAGCGATGACAAGCGCCATAGGTAGCCCAATGGTGAAGATTTGTGCGCCAATATCATAATACAGCAATGAGGGGATATATTGGGGCAAGGGCGGCGGCGCAACGACATTAACGGGCACAGCTTGATAGAACCCTTGATACATGTTGTAAAGCAATGGGAAACCTAGCCCCGCCGTGAAAATAAACGCCCAGCGCCCACCAAAACCCAGCGCATAGGTAAAACCGCCGCCAAGCGCGAGCGCCAACAGGAAAAAGGCGGTAATGCCATCCCAAGTGATATAGCCTTCGGTGAATACAATCGCTAAACCATACCAAAGCGCCGAGACCGTCGCCAAGCCAGCCAACGCGCCAATAAAGGGGCGTACGGGTGAGGGCAAGATGCTGTCGAGCGTTGGGGTAGATGAATAGCGCGACCGCACTGTTAAGCTGATTAAAATGCCGCTGAGCAACCCCAAGCCAACCAGCGGGGTGAAGTTGAAGTTTGGCACAAGCTCGCCATCGGGCGTGAAGCATAGGAATGCTTGTTGGCAAAAATGATAGAACGAAGCGTATAGCGGAATAAACGTGGCTAGGGCTGTGATAATCACCGCAGACCAGCCGCGCAAGTTGAAAGCGGCGGCCAGTATAAACCCAAACGCCAAGCCCAAGCCACCGAAACGCATCAATGGCCAATGAGGTTCACCCTGTAGGAAGAACCACGTGAAAGAAGCCCACGCCAACACGCCAATAATATAGCCGGTTACGCCGTGCACAAACAAGCGCAACCACCAATGCCAAAAGCCCACTAGGCGGCGGTTAAATTGGTCTGTTAACAGCACGAGTAACCCGATAAACAGGCCAAACACCAAACCAATGGCGATGGTATTGCCCCAGCGCTGGGGAGTGAATAAGTCTTGGCTACGAAATACGCTATAAACATGCTCGCCCATCGCTAACCAGCCAGCCAACAAGGCCAGCACAAAGCGCAGCACTGTATCCATCGGCCTATCGGCCATACGACGGGCGGTATTGGTGAGCCAAGCATAAAAACGCCCTTGACGGGTGACAACGTCGGGCAAATTGGGGGCTTCATCACGCACAAAGGCTAAGGCACGCAAAGCGCCGCGCTTACCCGCACGCTGGGCGTTAGCAATGGCACGCACGGCAGTTAAAGAGTGAATGCGTCCGATGATACGGGCGGCATAATCAGCCACGCGCGGCATCCCCTGATTGAGGGCAATATCTGCCAGCAGCAAATCAATTTCTGGGCTATAGACCGCTTCTCGCCAAACGCCTTGCGGCGCTAACTGTAAGGTGATACGGGTGAAAGAGGTCAGCAGGTTGCCCCGCAACGCTGTATCCAGACGATATTCTGGTTGGTCACGCATGAAACGGGCGCGCGTGCCGAGAACATCTAAGGCGGCCATCTTCGCGGTTTCGTTCGTCTCTATTTCCAGCGCTTGCGCAACCAAACGGGGGATTGCCGGCCCTTCTTCATCATCGGGCAAAGTCTCTAAGCGGCGGAAAGCGCGCGTACGGGCGGGGGCGTTGCCGCTGCGAATAGCATGGAGGCAAACCCAACGGCGATTTTCATCATCTAATTGCTCCCACCAATACTCAAGCTGGTAATCATATTCAATCGCCCCGCGCAAAAGCACTTGCAAACCCGCCAAATCAATTTCAAGGCCGTGCTGGGAAGCGCTGGCATAATAATCTGCCATGAGCATGAAGTGCGTAACGCCGAGAATGAAACGGCCATTCCCACCAGCCCATGCCTGTCGGGCGCGATTATAGATATTGAGCGCTTCGATAAGGCTCAAATCATCGGTATCGGGCAAATCAAGCTCGGCAAAACCCGCTTGTATATTGACTGGTGAGCTGGCAACGCCTATTACATTCCTCACCTCTTCCATGAGGGATTGTAATGGTACGGGACGCCTGCTAATGTCGACGGCTGTCGCGCGGCGCAGCACATCGTTCAGTTCAAAGGGCAAAGCAGGGTTGTACTCGGTCACATCCGGCAGTTCATCGTGAAATTGTAGCTGGCGCAAGGCGAAGGACATCGAGCCATCAAAAGGCAACCTGCCGGTGAACATGTGATAGAGCACAATGCCAAAGCTATAAATATCGGCGCGATGGTCAATGAGTTCGGCAGTGAGCTGTTCTGGCGCCATATAAAGCAAGGTGCCAGAACCGGGGTTGCGCGCGCGGCCTTCTGGATCAAGAAAAGTAGCAAGACCAAAGTCCGCGAGATAAGGTGCTTGGCTGCTATCTAGCAGGACATTGGGCGGCTTCAAGTCGAGGTGGATGACTTTATTCTCGTGGGCATAATCGAGGGCGCTAGCGATGGCATCGCCCAAACGCACGGCCTCTTCAGGCGACATGGGGCCGCGCTCGATGAGGCTTTCCAACGAGCCGCCGGGCATATAGCGCATGACAATATAGAGTTGGCCTTCGAATTCGCCAAAATCGTAGATGGGGAGGATATGGGGATGCTCCATGCTAGCGATAGTGCGGGCTTCACGCTCAAATAGAGCGACGGGATCAACATCACCAGAGAGGCCGTGGGCAATCGTTTTGATCGCCACCAAACGTTGTAAGCGCACATCTCTGGCAGACCAAACATCGGCCATACCACCACGCCCGATATGCTCCACAACCTGATATTGATTTTTAATCTCTACGCCAACATCCATATAGCCGCCTCAGTCTTTACTGCATCCCTAATCGTCCCCATTATAAAACGGCGTGCTGAAATGCGCACTAAAGCGGCCTCTCAGCTTGATTAAATGGCGGTGAGAAGATAGTTATAGATGAAACGGAACATCTCCAATGTTGACTTCGGTTTATGCTTACCGCGATCAATTTTCTTGCCCAAACTACTATCTGGCATCAGGGCTTTAATATCGCCTTGTTCGGTCATGTAGTGAATATAATAGGGAATGCGTTGAAACTCGACCGCTAGGGTGCGGTGAATGTCTTTACGCTGGTCTTCCGCTACGGCGTCCCACATGCTGCGCAATTCATCGCGTAATTCAGCTATGGTGAAGGGAACGGGAATATCGGGCGGTAAAGCC
>WGEI01000125.1 GCA_015492875.1 Anaerolineae bacterium
CAGATGTGTATAAGAGACAGGTATTGAATGTTATGACATCAGCACGACACAGGGCACGGCAATCGTCGCTAGCCGAGTGGTCTTTGTGCAGGGACACCCTAGAAAGAGCGAGTATCGCCGTTTCAACATACGCACTATCACGCATGAAGGCTCTGATGACTACCAATCTATGAGAGAAGCGTTGACGCGGCGTTTTAATCGCTGGAAAGATACGGTAGAAACGGAGGCTATAAACGCCCCAGATGGGCAAGACCGCAACGAAACTTGGCGCTTGCTGCCAGATTTATTGCTCATCGATGGCGGGAAGGGGCAGCTTAATGTGGCGGTAGAGGTGCTGGAAGGATTTGGTTTGCGAGAGCGTATACCAGTGGCGTCATTGGCCAAACAGTTTGAAGAAATTTATCTGCCAGAACAAAGCGCGCCGATCATCCTCCCACGCACTAGCCAAGCGCTTTATCTCGTCCAGCGGGTACGGGATGAAGCACATCGTTTCGCCATCGCCTCACATCGTAGACGGCGTAATAGAATGGGGCTGGCCAGCAAACTAGAAACCATACCCGGCATTGGGCCAAAGCGGCGCAAAGCCCTGCTCCAACATTTTGAATTTTCGATAGAGCGAATAAAGAACGCCACAGTTGAAGAATTGTGTGCCGTGAATGGCATTAATGAAACGATTGCCGAGACCATTCTAGAGGAACTGCGGGGATGAGAGGGGCATAATCAGCTATGCCCCATTGATTTAATGGTCTTCAAGGGGGAAAGCCGCCAATGCTTGACGGCGCACCTCCCGAAACTGGTCATAATGGCCGACTTCATGGGCAAGGCCGAAGAGGAACATCGCAGGCGCATTGAGCTTGCCCACTTTCGCTTCCCACTCTTTAGAGATTTTGCGGTAAACATCTAAGTGGGGCTTGTTTGGCCAAGCAGCTAGAAAGGCGAGTCGCATACGGCGGCTCTCCTCTAAACGCGCCAAACATTGTTCTACGGTCGTATATTCGCGCCATGGCGGCTCATAGCGATTGCGCAACTTCACCTCAACGCCACGTGCTAGCGTTGCGCTCATTGCCGCGCCCTCTTCGCTGCTGGCTGTCACATGTAAAACTAAATGCGCCAAGTTCCAACCAAGCTGTTCTTCACCCTCAACGGCATAAGGGTCATAAGCGTGGGGGTCTACAGGTTCAAATGTAACATGGGCATCGCTGAGGCCATCTAAAAAGCCTGTGATGGTATCAAGGCTGGCGTTGGTCAACATCCGCAAATCATCGATGGTGACCTGCCGCGAAAAATCAATGTAGGGCACTTCGCCATCAAGCAGGGGGTGCAAATCACTTAATTCTAGCGGCATCGCAGACTCCATATTGTTAAATACGCTTCGCTTTCATAGCGCAGATAGCTTATAGGCGGCAATTCTTACCACATCCTGCCCAAAAGCAGTAAAACTTGTTGGCGCATGGTAAAGTGAATGGTAAACTAGTGCGAACTCTGATAATCAAAAGCGCATTCGATTAATTTAGGGCGAGGATAGAGATTTATGCTAACACCGGTTGAAAAAGTCCTATTTTTAGCTTTAGTTTTGCTGACGTTAGGGGCAGCTTATCAAGGGTTTCGTGAGGTTTATCTGATTATCAATCGCGGACAGGGCAAGCTACATTTCGATAAATTGCCCACGCGGTTGTGGCGTGCGCTAGTGGTTTATATTGCGCAGCCGACAACATTGCGCGCCCGCCGCCTAACTAGCTTATTTCATTTAGGGGTAGTATGGGGCTTCACCTTTTACTTTTTGGTCAATCTTGGCGACACACTCAACGGACTTATCCCCAATTACACATTTTTGGAAGGTTCGGGCATTATCTTCGAACTTTACAAGCTCGTTGGTGATGTGCTGAGCGTGGCGGTGTTGGTTGGTATCGTCTATTTCATCATACGGCGCATCTACCTACCCAATAAAAAAGAGCTGGAATATCATGATAACGTCCTGCTACACCCTAAAGCGAAGGCGGGGCGTATCTTCACTGATTCGATGATTGTGGCGTTTTTTATCCTATTTCATGTTGGCGCGCGCTTTTTGGGAGAAGCGGCAGCAGTGGCACAACATGGGCCAGATTTGGCGATGCCGTTCGCTACGTTGGTCTCGCCACTCTTCGGCGGCATGGATGAACAGGGGCTAATTCTCGCGCGTCATATCTTCTGGTGGGTTGCGCTGGGCGGCATTTTCCTATTCCTGCCCTACTTCCCCTATACCAAGCACTTTCACCTGATGATGGCGCCGCTCAACTTTTTGACACGACCAGAGCGCACATCTTTGGGCGAGCTTGAACCGCTGGATTTTGAAGATGAGTCCATTGAGCAATTCGGCGCTAATAAGCTAGAAGACTTGAGCAAAACGCAGATTATGGATGCTTTTGCTTGCATTATGTGTAATCGCTGTCAGGATGTATGCCCAGCCTATATAACAGGTAAAGAGCTTTCGCCATCTGCCTTGGAAGTGAATAAGCGCTATTTCATCAAAGACCATATGCAAGCGCTGGCCGCTGGGGAAGAATCTCCTGAGCCACTTATAGGCGCGGTTATCAGCCATTCGGCGGTTTGGGCCTGCACCTCATGCGGGGCGTGCGTGGATATTTGCCCAGTGGGTAACGAACCCATGTTTGATATTTTCGACATTCGTCGTGATGCCGTGTTAGTTCAGGGCGATTTTCCAGCAGAACTGCAGGGCGCATTCAATGGTATGGAACGGCAGGGTAACCCCTGGCAAATCAGCGAAAGTCGCACGGCATGGGCAGAAGGCCTCAATGTGCCAACGGTTGAAGAAAATCCCGATTTTGAGGTGCTCTATTGGACGGGATGTGCGGTCAGCTATGACCCACGAGCGCAAGAAACCGCCCGTGCACTGGTGAAAGTATTGCAGGCGGCGGGTGTGAATTTCGCTATTTTGGGCGATGCAGAGAGCTGCACGGGCGATGTGGCGCGGCGTGGCGGCAATGAATATCTGTACTATGAAATGGCCTCCGCCAATGTTGAAACACTGAACGAAGTTAACCCGAAGCGGATTGTCGTCACTTGCCCCCACTGTTTCCATAATCTGGGCAAAGAATATCACCAGTTTGGTGGCAACTACGAAGTGGTACACCATACTGAACTGATTGAAGAACTTATTGCGCAAGGGCGTTTGCCACAGGAAGCCAGCGCCAAACGCATGAGTAACGTCACATTCCACGACCCGTGTTATCTGGGACGGCATAATGATGTCGTAGAAGAGCCGCGCCAAGTCCTTCAGAGCATTGGCGCATCTGTAGTTGAAATGCCCCGTCACGGACAAAAATCCTTCTGCTGTGGTGCTGGTGGCGCGCAATTCTGGAAGGAAGAGGAAGAAGGCGAGGCACGGGTCAACATCGAGCGTTACAAAGAAGCGCAAGAAACTGGCGCAGACACGTTGGCTGTTGGTTGCCCCTTCTGTATGCGCATGTTCGTTGATGCCAAAGGCGAAATACCAGAAGGGCCAGAGGTGAAAGATATTGTGGAAATCATTGCCGAACGCCTACCACAAGCCGCAAAGACGACGGGCGATTAGCTGAAACTGAAATAACACTCATTAGGGCGCCACTTGGTATAATGGCGTCCTTTTTCATTTAAGGCCTATAAATATACGGAGAGAGCAAACCCGATATTACGAAGTGCGACAGGAGCGCGACTTAAAATTATTCGGCATAAAGCAAAAAATAGGAAACAAACATCGGCAATTAATCGTTTCATTATATAAAACGCACAAGCAACAAGGCGCTCACTTCATTTTATTAGCATAACCAACACGCTATAATGGGCTTAGTAAAGTTGTTAAGCGATGATAAACTCAAAAACGGCAATTAGACCTTGAGGAGTACCATGCCTGAATTAACTGCCGAGCGTCCTTCTGCAACATTAAGCGAAGAGGCGCTTTTAGAGATGTATTGGTACATGTTACTCAGCCGCCGCACCGATGAGCGCGCTTGGGTCATGCACCGCCAAGGCAAAATCCCCTTTCATATTAGTGCAATAGGACACGAAGCAACACAAGTGGCCGCCGCATATGCCATCAATCGGGGGGTGGATTATGTGCATCCCTATTACCGTGATTTAACATTGGTGATGGCCATCGGCGTGACACCTTTTGACTTTATGATGAGCCTATATGGCAAAAAAGGTGAACTGAGCAGTGGGGCACGCCAGATGCCGAGCCATTTTGGCGCTAAACACCTGAACATCATCAGCGGGTCATCGCCTGTGGCCACGCAAGTGCCCCAAGCGGCTGGCCTCGCTTTCGCCATTAAATATCGCTTGTCACAAGGGTTACAATCCCCTGATGATACCTCGCAGCCACGCCTTGCCCTCACCTGCCTTGGGGAAGGCTCAACAAGTCAAGGGGAATGGCACGAAGGGATGAACTGGGCAGGCGTTCATAACTTACCGTTTATCTGCTTAGTGCAAAATAACTTTTATGCGATTTCTGTGCCGCTAGAGGGACAAATGGCAGTCTCTAGCGTAGCAGACCGTGCAGCAGCCTATGGCGTACATGGCATTTCGGTCGATGGTACGGATGTACTAGCGGTGTACGACGCCATGAAAGAAGCGGCTGACCGCGCTTATAGTGGCGAGGGTGCGACATTGGTTGAGGCACGTTGCTACCGCATGACGCCCCACTCTTCCGATGATGATGACCGCACTTATAGAAGCCGCGAAGAGGTTGAAGAATGGAAGAAGAAAGACCCACTGGTGCTGTTCCAGAAGCGGCTGCTCAAAGAGGGCGTTTTGACCAAAAAACTCATTGAAGAATACGAGGCCAAAGCGAAGGCAGAGGTGGATGACGCGCAACAACGCGCAGAGGCCGCCCCATGGCCGAAACCAGAAGAAGCGTTGGGCGACGTGTTCGCGCCGCTGGAGGAGGCATAACATGGCACAGATGACGCTTATACAGGCCATTACACAGGCCATGGATGAAGAACTTGCCCGTGACCCGCGCGTTTTTATCACTGGTGAGGATGTCGGAAAACGTGGCGGCGTCTTTCGGGCGACGATGGGCTTGATTGAAAAATATGGACCAGAACGGGTTGTAGACTCGCCATTGGCAGAACTTTCTATCGTGGCGATTGGCATTGGTGCAGCTCTGGCGGACTTGCGCCCAATTTGTGAAATCCAGTTCGCAGATTTTATCCACCCCGCATTTAATCAAATTGCCAACGAAGCCGCGCGTTTCTACTACCGTTCTAATGGGCAATGGCGCGTCCCAATGGTCATTCGCTCGCCATATGGCGGTGGCATCAGCGGTGCGCTTTACCACAGTCAAAGTGTAGAAGCCTTCTTTGCTCATGTGCCGGGGTTAAAAGTGGTTATCCCCAGCACACCGTATGATGCGAAAGGCTTGCTGAAAAGCGCCGTGCGTGACCCCAACCCTGTCTTATTCTTTGAACCCAAGAAGGGCTATCGTGCCATTAAAGGCGATGTGCCAGAAGAAGAGTATATTGTGCCAATTGGCCCCGCGCGCATTGCCCGAGAAGGCGAAGATATTAGCGTGTTCGCCTATGGCATGATGGCGTACTATGCCGAGATTGCAGCAGAGCAAGTTGCACAGGAAGGCATCAGCGCTGAAGTGGTTGACTTGCGCACATTAGCGCCAGTAGACCGCGACGCTATTCGCAACTCGGTTATGAAGACAGGTAAAGCGCTAGTTGTTTATGAAGACAATTTGACACTAGGTTATGGCGCAGAAATCGCAGCTATTATCGCAGATGAGTGCTTCGAATATATGGATGGACCAGTAAAACGACTAGCTGGCCCAGATGTACCAGGAGTGCCATTCAGCCATCCGATGCAAGATTTCTTCATGCCCAACCCCAATAAGATAGCTGACGCTATCCGCGACCTAGTGGCCTATTAGGGAGAAACTATGGCGACAAAAGTCATTATGCCCCAGCTTGGTGAGAGCGTGGTCGAAGGCACAGTATCACGCTGGCTCAAGCGAGAAGGGGATACAGTCAACGAATATGAGGCCTTGCTGGAAGTGAGCACCGACAAAGTCGATACGGAAGTGCCCTCCCCCGCTTCTGGCACGGTATTGAAAATTTATGTTGAGGAGGGCGAAACAGTTCAAGCTGGCGTTCTGTTGGCCGTCATCGGAGAGCCGGGAGAGCCTATCCCCGAAGCTGACGAAGGCGGCACACAAGATCACCACGGGCATGGCGGTAATGGCTCAAAACAAGAGCCGCAACCCGTAGCTGCTCCAGCGAAAGCGATGGCAACAGCCCAGAGCAGCGGCAGCGGGTATACAGGCCATATCACCCCTGTGGTGGCGCGTATGGTTGCAGAGCATAATATTGACCTATCGCAAATTAAGGGCACGGGGCGTGGCGGACGTATCACGAAAAAAGATGTACTCGCCTACCTCAAGCAACGCGAACAGGGAGACGTTCAAGACCTGCCGCCATGGGAACAGCCCGGAGATGGCGAACTATTTAAGCCAACTGACAGCTTTGCCGTACAAACGAAAGCCCAGCCCGCCCCACCACCAGCGAAACCCGTAGCGCCAGCCGCTTCACCCGCGCCTCCTAGCCCAACGCCACAGGGCACACCGGGTGAGCTGGTACAGTTGAGCAATATACGCCGTGCTATTGCGGAGCATATGGTGCGTAGTAAGTTGCATACCTCGCCGCATGTCTCTACCATTTTCGAAATTGATATGGGGGCGGTGTTAGACCATTACCACGCCACCAAACCCATTTTTGCCAAACAGGGTGTGCGTTTGACGTTAACAGCTTATTTCATGGCCGCCTCTGTTGTTGCACTCCGTGAGAATCCCTATATCAATAGCCAATGGACAGATGAAGGCATCTACCTGCATCATGCGATGAATATCGGCATGGCCGTAGCTATCCCCGATGGGTTGATTGTGCCAGTGATTAAGAACGCCCAAGACCTGAACCTCATGGGATTGGCGCGGGCAGTCACCGATTTGGCCGAACGCGCCCGTAATAAGCAGTTGCACCCAGATGAAGTGCAGGGTGGCACATTCACCATTACCAATCACGGCGTCAGTGGCAGCCTATTCGCTACGCCGATTATTAACCAGCCGCAAGTCGCTATTTTGGGCATTGGCAAGCTGGAGAAGCGGGTGAAGGTCATTAATGATGCTATCGCCATTCGCCCCATGCTCTATGCCTCGTTAACTTTCGACCATCGTGTCATTGATGGCGCAACGGGCGATGCCTTCATGGCATCATTCCAGCGTGTGTTGGAAAACTGGCGCGAATAAACAGCAGACAAAACAACAAAACCAGACAGGGCGCTCGATAAGGGCGTCCTTTTGTTTTCGTATCCTTTACTAAAGTTCAACGGTTTTCCTTGAGAGGAGATGATACTATCGTTGTATAGAAGCTCAACTACGTTAGGGGAAATTAATGAAAGCACTGCGTTTTATTTTCATCGGCTTGCTATTTGTAGCGGCAGCTTGCCAACCCGCAACGGAAGAAGCACCATTGCCAACATTGGCACAACTCCCAAGCGCTACGCCAACAGAAGGGGCAAGCCCAACGCCTGAACCAACAGACACACCGCCGCCAACCGCAACCAATACAGCAGAACCATCTTCAACACCCGAACCAACGGATACACCGCCGCCGCCAACCGCAACCAATAGCCCCACTAGCGAACCCTCACCAACGGTGGATTTAACGCGGGTTTTCATCGGCACAGCGACAGCAGCCGTACAAGAAGCGCCAAAAATCGCCACATTTACGCCCCTGCCACCCGGCCAACCAACGCCCACAGGCACGCCGCAAGCTATAGCAGATGTCATCATCACCGAGCGGCAATTTAGCGAAGAAATCAACTTAATTGTGAGCAGCATGCCACAAATAGAACGGGCGATTGTCGACTTCACTATAGAAGGGGTTCTCATCAATGTCACCGCCCAAGATGAGGGGGGCGCACTCACGTCGGGAGATTTGCTGGTGACAATGGAAACGCAGGGCGGCGTGGCCAGAATTCAGGGCGTGCTGTTATGGCCAGATGATGCACCAGAGCCATCCGAAACGTTCTTACAATTGGTGACTGGGGAATTCTTCCTTAAGGTGGTCGAGGCATTCGATAATATCCTCACCCAGCGGTTGGGAGAGACGCATAACCTAGAGACTATCACCATCACCAACAGTGCTATTGAGATTATGTTGCTTGTTCCACAAGAAAGGTAACAAAAAGGGAACAAAAACTTCACATTTTCGTCTTATGATTAAAACAACGCCGTTGTCCAATAAAAGGGGGACGTGATGAAACAGCGTTTGAGATTCATATTGCTGGCTGGAAGCATCTTTTTATTAGGTGCTTTGTTCACAACGTTTACCAGCGCCCAACAAGACGATGTTTGCCCCGCTATTGTAGAAGCGGCGCTAGAAGCGATTGATAACATCTGTATAGAGGCGGGACGCAATCAAGCCTGTTATGGTAATGTGCAAATTGAAGCAGAACCACAGGCTGATGTTAGTGAGTTTGCATTCTCGCAGGTTGGGGACATTGTCGATGTAGCAACCATTCATACAATGCGGCTCAGCCCCTTAGATGAGCAGCAAGGGGTATGGGGCTTGGCGCTCATGCGTTTGCAGGCCAATATCCCCGACACCCTCCCCGGCCAAAATGTCACATTCTTGCTGTTTGGTGATGTAGAAATTACCAATGCGGTTGACCCTGATAATCCAGAACTCAACCCGATGCAGGCGTTTTTCCTAAAAACGGGGATTGGCGATGCCGCCTGTGAAGAAGCGCCAGAGAGCGGGCTATTGGTGCAAACACCGGAAGGCGTGCGCGAGGTGGCATTCAATGTCAATGGGGTTGATGTGGCGATGGGGTCTACGGTGTATTTTCAGGCGAACCCCGGCGACCGCATGCGCGTCACCACGCTAGAAGGCTCAGCCATCCTCCATGAGGAAGGGCGGATTGTCGCTGTTCCCGCTGGTGCACGACTGGAAACACCTATTGACAAAGATTTTAATATCATCGACATCCCCGACCCAGAACCCTATTCTCCAGAAGAATTCGCACCGTTACCTATTGATGAGCTGGAGCGCGATATTGAAATTGCACCGCCTATTCCTGAGGAAGAACTGCGCTTCATTGATAGCATGGCAGATAATGGCATTGTTCCCTGCGATATGCCGGGTATGCCACCATGCGAAGAAGTATTAGATGTGCTCTGTGACGAGGGCGAATGTGACTTCAAGCCGCTTATTTGCGAAAGCGGTGATGAAGAGTGTGCCGCACCATTTGAGCGGGTATGCGATGAAAATGGCTTTTGTGAAGTTCGCCCAGTAGACGTTTGCGATGAAAATGGCAACTGTGAGCCGCCATTATCAGAAGAATTATGCGATGAAGCGGGCAATTGCCCGATATTCATCCCGCCGATGAGATGTGATGAAGCGGGCGACTGTGAACCTGTTGAGCCAGATATGCCCAACCTGTGCGATAGCGCCGGCAATTGCGCAACCTTCACCCCAACAGAAGTTTGCGATGCTGCGGGTTATTGCGTTCCAATAGCGTGTGACGCAACAGGCAACTGCGAGCCGGATTGTGGCGACGAGTTTTGCGAATTTGTTTGGCCAGTGACAGCTTGTGATGCACAAGGGCAATGCCAAACTTTTATTGACCGTCCAAGTTCAAGCGACGATGAACCACTGCCGCCAGATTGTCCAGATGGTGATTGTGCCCCCATGCCCCCACCTGATGGTAGCCATGGCGGGCAAGTGTGCGATGCCACTGGGCGCTGTTTACCAGTTTATTGCGACGCCAGCGGCAACTGT
Organism: Anaerolineae bacterium; assembly: GCA_015492875.1. Classification (GTDB taxonomy): domain Bacteria; phylum Chloroflexota; class Anaerolineae; order Aggregatilineales; family Phototrophicaceae; genus S146-30. Next base: position 9,819 of record WGEI01000125.1, read on the forward strand.
GAACCAGAGGGCGGATGTAGTACACCTGATTGCGACATGGTGTTCCCCGTGACATTCTGCGATTATGCGGGAAACTGCCAAACCTTTGATAGCCCACCTGATGCCAACGAACCCCCACCGCCACCCAACTGCGATGCGTCTGGCAATTGTGAACCGAATGAACCACCACCACCGCCTAACTGCGATGCATCTGGTAACTGTGAACCGAATGAACCACCACCGCCTAACTGCGATGCGTCTGGTAACTGTGAACCGAACGAACCACCACCGCCTAACTGCGATGCATCTGGTAACTGTGAACCGAACGAACCACCACCGCCTAACTGCGATGCATCTGGTAACTGTGAACCGAATGAACCACCACCAACGGAAGAGTGTGACCAAGAACATGGCTGCTAGGTTCAACCAGAAATCGTCTACCGTAGGTGGTCTGCTTGTGGAAGGAGCTTATTCATGAAAAACGTTCTGATATGGGCTACGGCATTGATTCTACTCAGCATCTCCTATACTGCCCTAGCCCAAAACGAAGATACTTGCCCCGCCATCGTGGAAGCAGCTTTAGAAGCCGTTGATACGCTCTGCTCAGCGGTTGGGCGCAATCAAGCTTGCTATGGTAATGTGCAAATTGAAACAGAGCCACAGGCTGATGTCGGCGAATTCCAATTTGAGCAAGTGGGAGATATTGTCGATGTGACAGATATTCACACCATGCGCCTCAGCCCGATGAATGAGGAAGCGGGCGTTTGGGGCATGGCGCTGATGCGCCTACAAGCCAATATCCCAGATACACTCCCCGGACAAAATGTCACCTTTTTGCTATTTGGTGATGTAGAGATAGAGAACGCGGTATCGTCGGAAGACGGCGATTTAGCCCCGATGCAAGCCTTCACCCTGCGCACAGGGATTGGCGACGCCACCTGTGAAGAAACGCCGGAAAGTGGCTTACTGGTGCAAACGCCGGAAGGTGTGCACGAAGTCGTATTTAACGTCAATGGTGTTGACGTGGCGATGGGGTCTACCGTTCTGTTTCAAGCAGAGGCTGGCCATGAAATGCGCGTTTCTACTTTAGAAGGCGCTGCTGTTCTCAATATCGGTGGGCAAATGGAAGTGGTTCTTGCCGGCTCTCGACTGCGAGTACCCGTTGATGAGACACTGCGAATTACAGACCAAACAACCATTTTAGAAGCATATGAATTGGGCGATTTTCAACACTTACCAACGCGGCTATTGGAGCGGCGTATTGATATTGCGCCACCACTCGCGGATGCCATGATAGAGCGCATCAGGACTGCGGTACAGGCGGGGCGTTTACCGTGTGGGCGGGGAGATTTGCCCGATTGCGACCGTTTGCCAGCTCCGCCCTGCTTATTAACAGAAGGTTGTGAACGGCAAGAACGCCCAACTGTACAACCAGAATGCGAAGCGGGTGAAGATTGTGCAATAAGACCAATTGATGACGGCCCCTGTGTTATGCGACCCGGACCCGGCGACCCACCACTACCAGAAAGTGAAACGCGCCCCTTCTGCGAGGACGATATGCCAGTTGATGATAGCCCCTGTGTCATGCGGCCTGGCCCTGATGACCCGCCACTACCAGAAAGTGAAACGCGCCCATTTTGTGAGGATGTTGAAGTTGAACCACCG
>WGEI01000126.1 GCA_015492875.1 Anaerolineae bacterium
GCATGTTATCAAAAACGCGCAACTTGCCAAAAATGCGAATCCGCTGGAAGGTGCGGGCGAGGCCGCTACGATTGAAGCGCCACGGGGCATAACCTGTCACCTGCTGGCCATCGAGATAAACCTCGCCATCAGTCATGGGTAACACGCCGCTGATACAGTTGAAAAGCGTCGTCTTGCCGCTACCATTAGGCCCTAACAGGCCGACAATCTCCCCTTGATAAATCTTGAAATTCACTTTATCGACGGCTAAAAGCCCGCCAAAGGCTTTCAAGATATTACGCCCTTCAAGAACGACATGGTCATGATTGATGGTTGGAGGCGGCATATCAATAGCCGTTTTAACTTCGCCCTCAGGTATAGGCCGAAACTCAAAATCTTCATCCTCGCTTTTGCCATTTTCCTTTCGTCGTAACAGACGGTGGCGAATGAACCACGCTAGCCCCCTATCTTCTGGGTCTAGCAAGCCAAGAATGCCGCTAGGCATATAAAGAACAATGGCTAGCAGGAACAAGCCCGTGATGGTGAGGTGTAACTGCCCCGCACTCGCCCAGATGGTATTGCGCCCATAGTAGAATAAGGCCGCGCCTAAAACAGGCCCCCATGGCCGCCCGATACCGCCGAGCATGGTCATCATGATAATTTGGATATGGTAGTCCTCTGGAAAAATTGTATCAGGGTCAATATAGCCATCCCAATAAGCTTTTGTACCGCCCACCATCGCGGTTAATCCACCAGCGAGCATAAAAATGAGGATTTTGATGAGGGTTGTATTGATGCCGCGCATATCTGCGCCTACCTCATCCTCACGGATGGCCTGTAATTTCTTGCCTATCTGAGTGCGGTAAAGCCATAGCGAGATGAAGAAAATGCCGCCAGCAAGGAAAAGCATCATATAGAAAATGTCATCAGGTTTGGCGAAGGGCGCTAAGAAGCTGATGCCTTTGCCCCCATTCGTTAGCTCCAGGGGGTTATTACGCGCCACTTCTCGCATGGCTACCAAAGTGCCGAGCATGGCAATGGCAAAATATGGCCCTTTAAGGCGCAAAGTTGGCCAGCCAACGATTAGGGCAAACAACGCGCCAACGATGAAAGCGACGGGCAAGGCTTGGCCAAACTGTAAATTCACCGCATTCTCTGCGCCAGCGGCTTCTTGCAAAATGGCCAATCGAGCGACGAGAATGCCAACCGTATAACCGCCGATGCCAACAAACACACTATGGCCGAAATCGATATAGCCAGTGTAGCCGCCGATGAGATTCCAGCTACTGGTTAACGCCACCCACATCAGGCCAAAGGTCACTAAGCGCAAGCTAGAACGGTCTAAATCTGGCCCAACAAAGTAGAGAACGACGAGAATCACAGCGGCCATAAGCGGCGAGGCAAGGGGCGCTAAACGGTCTAAAGATAGCCAACTTGTAGCCGTTGTTGTTACGTTACTCACATCTTGTTTAACCGCCATCTTATTCCTCCACCGGCATGAGGCCGCCCGTTAAACCTTGTGGGCGGATAATGAGCACGAGCACCAGAATGATGAATACTGCGGCAATCGCCCAGCCAACGCCAACATAGCCGCCAATGAAGCTCTCTACTAATCCCAATAACAAGCCACCTAAAACAACGCCCTGCACTTTTCCAAGACCGCCAAGCGCAACGATGGAGAAAGCGCGTAACGTCCATGGTGGGCCATTAACGGGTGTAATTGGCTGAAAAGTGCCCATCATCGCGCCAGCAATGGCAGTGAGCGCAATAGAGAGGCCAAAGGTGATGGCGTAGGTCTCGTAGATATTAATACCCATGAGGCGCGCCGCCATCTTATTCTGTGCGGCAGCACGAATAGCGTAGCCGGTACGGGTGCGGGTGAGGAAAAGCACAAGGCCAGCAATCATCAAAACGGAAACGCCAACCACTATTAACTTGACAGGTGGGACGGTTAAATTTTCACCTAAGGCTAGGGCTGTGCCATACTCCACATTAATCCGTCGCGGGTCAGCGCGATAGATTTGCAAGCCGATATTTTGCAGGATGATGCTGATAGAGAACGTAACCAGTAGCATCGTCAAATAAGGGCCTTCGACAATGCGATTGAGCAGCACTTTTTGCAAGATATAGCCCAAAGCGAAGAAAATGGGGAAAATGAGAACCAAAGAGAAGAAGGGGTCTATGGATTGGAAACCGCTCCCTTGCCACAGGATATAAAACACGAGCGTGATAACTACGCCCAAGCCATAGCCGAGCAGTCGGCGTTGTAAAGCATTGGGAACACGGCGCTTGAGGAGAAAATGGCTGGTGATAAAGCCTAATGAGAGCGCCAGCCCAACCATCACCACCGTCATGATGGAAATTTGAAACGGCTGAAATTCCTGACTGCTCCACAGGAGATAAAGCGCTGCGCCAACGACAGCGCCAATCAACACGCCACCGACACGGCGTTTTTGGGTGGCATGCTGGGGGAAAAATGGGCGCAATAAAGCATCGCCCAACAACCAACCAAGCGCGATTGTGGCTATGATGAATACGGTCTCTACCGTGCCCGGAATGGCCTCTACATTGAGGCCTTGCTCACGAGTTGGATTGAAGAAGAACCAAGCAACAAACGCCCCCATAAGCAAAAACTCGCCATGTGCTAGGTTAATCACGCGCATCACGCCC
>WGEI01000127.1 GCA_015492875.1 Anaerolineae bacterium
ATGCAGCGACGCCGCCCGCCACGATACCGCCCAGCGATGTTGGTGCCGGCGGCAAGACGCAAGTGTCGTGGAATCACGTTCGTGTGAACTATCTGCTACACCGTCCAGAAGTGGGTGTTGCTCAAGTTACGCTGGAAATTTGCCAAGATGTGTCGCAGATTGCTTGCGAGCCGGTCATTAACGTCTTTAACAACAATACCGGCACAGCCCAACCAGTCATTTCACAGATGAACGGCCTGAATGTCTACGAGTTCCCCTATGGCTATACCTCAAATCTCATTATCGAAGGGGCGACGTTATTCTCAACCGACATCTGGGTGAGTGACCCAACTTTATTGACTCCAACGGGGCAATAAAATGGCATAGGGCAAACTAGTTAGTTGCCCCCTAGTCTATAATGTAAAAGGGCGTCTATGTGACCGGACGCCCTTTTTCGGTGGTTTATCCTTAGCGCTTTTGCGCCGCACATTTTGTGCTTATTGGTCGTCCGGTATGGGTTCAATCTTGCGGATTTTGTAGCGGGCTATCCCGTCGGGTACTTGAACCTCGACCACATCGCCCACTTTTTTGCCCAGTAGCGCCTTGCCAACTGGAGAGCTGAGCGATACGCCTTGCCGTCCAGCATGGGCAATTTCCGCACTGCTATACAGGTCGAAGATGACTTCTTCCTCATATTCATAATCCCAAACGGTCACGCGGTTGCCGGGTGAAACAGCATCAGGGTCTGGGTCATCTTCAAGCACTTCCGCCCGTGCTAAGATACTGCGCAGGTAGGCGATGCGCTCGTCAAGGCGCTCTTTAGTCATCAAGGCTTCATAGAACGTTGCTTCTTCACCAGCTTCATCTTCATGCACATCAGCCAGCAGTTCTGCAATCTCCTGGCTTTCCTCTCCTAGTAATGTATCAAGCTCTTGCTGCAACCGCGCATAGCCCGCCTTTGTCAAAATAATTCTGTCTTCTGGCATCGTATTTCACCTCAAGATTTGCGAATTTCATCCGATATTGTGAGTATTGCTACTCCATCAGACCGACGCTAGATACAAAACGCCCCGAGAGTACATATTCGGGACGCTCTTCAACGATTGTTATGCTAACGCAATTATAATCAAAAAAGTGTTTTTTGTGCACATATTTTTGTAAAAAACCTATATGATTTGGTCTTAACCCCCACTTTCTGGGCTGTTGATGCCGCTAAAAAACCCTAAAAATAGATATTACCAGTCTACATTAGTAAAAAGGATGAATGATGAACTTCCTTATCACCACCTCTGATACTATTCCGGGATATGAGATTGTTGAGGTTTATGGTCTGGTCATGGGCAATACCGTGCGCGCTCGCCACATAGGGCGCGATATACTCGCCTCGTTCAAAAGTATGGTTGGCGGCGAAATTAAGGGATATACCGATTTGCTCTCCGCCTCTAGAAACGAAGCCCTAGAGCGCATGATACAGGATGCCCAAATGAAAGGCGCTAATGCGATTATTGCCGTGCGCTTCGAAACTTCAGATGTCATGCAGACTGTTGCCGAACTTTTTGCCTATGGCACAGCTGTCATGGTCAAAAAGCTATAAAGACCGCTAACGTTTCCAGACAATCCCTCTGATGCTATAGGGTGGTGCGCTTCACATATAGCGCTATGCACAGGGGGATTTGTCATGGGCGTATCAACAGCAATAAGCCAACTTCTGCACCGCGCACATGATGTGGCTTGGCTGCATTCTAGTGGCCTCTACCTGCTTTCTACTTGTCTACATTATTCGGCTGGGCACTTCCTCATCGGATTTAGGCTAGTGAACTGCTTTGCCCTCTCTCATTATATTTCTTGCTGTGGGGTGGGAGGGAGTGCAACTGATGACCACTTTGCTAGCGCCAGCGTGCGAACCCAATGCGTATCAGTAGCAACACCCCCATAATTTTTATGAGTTCTTTACTAGAGTGGGTGATTGTTTTGTTATATTATGTAATAATCGTTCGCTTTAGTTAAGGGATAAGTGCAGTATGTTCAAAGAATTCCGTGAATTTGCAATGCGTGGCAGCGTGATTGATTTAGCTGTCGGTGTGATTATCGGCGCGGCCTTTGGAAAAATCGTTTCCTCTTTAGTGAATGATATTCTTATGCCCCCTATCGGTCTTTTACTAGGCAACGTCGATTTCAGCAATTTATTTATTGACCTTTCGGGCAAAGGTTATGCAACTTTAGCCGCGGCGCAAGAAGCCGGCGCCCCGACGATTAACTATGGCCTTTTCATCAACAATGTCATTGATTTTGTCATTGTTGCTTTTGTCATTTTCTTAGTTGTTCGTTGGGTGAATAGCTTACAACGTAGCGAAGAAGCTGAACCAGAAGCCCCCGCAGAACCCCCACAACCCACTGTAGAAGAGCGTTTGCTAGAAACTTTGGATAAGCTCAATACCACACTGGAACAAAAAGGCTAAGGCTTATTGGGGCGGGCGAGGGTGTCCGCCCTGTTTTAACCACATGCCGAAGTGAATGTTTGCCAGTTTATACCCATCATATGCGCGCCTAGCAAACGATTACCACTATAGACGCGCAATACATTATCCCGCCCTAGTTCATGATATAGCCGTGTTGTTTCATCGCCATAAACGCGCAATTGCCCACAACGCCGCCCGTCACTGTGCAGGGCGAAAAGCTGGCCATAACTGCTACTCAGCAAGAGTTTATCGCCATATAGAGTTAAATCGGTCATCCCCTGTATATTGGGTAGGGGCGTTTGCCATAATGCCAATCCATCGCGGTTAAACGCATAGAGTATCTGCCCATCAAAAAGATACATACGCTCATCTGGTGTTACTAGAATCGCGCTGCTTCCCCCGCCTGCTGGTGCGTCCTCTTTGGCGAGTTGCCACTGCCCCCGTTTATCGACCCGCCACAAGCCGCCACGAGTATAAACCAATAGCGCGCCATCCGTCGCCGTGGCGAAGCTACCCGTATCGCGCAGATGCCCCGTATACTGTACGCCGTCGCTGCGGGTGATGGTCATAATCGTATTATCCTGCGTGATGATGGCGACGGTGAAATCTTCAACATCTCCCGCCACATAAGCGCGGATATATGGCGGAATGCCTTCTACTTCCCATAACGCATTTTGGCGCGTTTCGTCAAGTAAAACAAGGCGGTTATCGCTGGTGTGGAACATCAGATAATCACCGACGAAAAGCGGCGCACTATCGAAGGAATAGCCTGTTTGCCACGCTTGTTCTAGCCCGCCTTCAAGATTGACAAATTGCATCGTACCATCGGCATACGTGAGCAACGGCTGCCCCTCATACCCAGTTACCGCAACAGCCTCTCGGTTGAGATTAATCCGCCACAGAACGCGCCCATCGGCTGTCAGGCGCTTTATGCGCTGCCCATCAATATATACCGCGCCGCCGTCAAGCAACCATAAAGGCGCAGACATGCTTGGCGGGGGAGTGATATTACCGCTATGCCATCTATGCGCTGGGTGTAGCCATCCTTGCCAGTTGAGGATGAACTGTGAGGGCGGCAACCATCCCGCATCTTCAGGTGCATCCCATGAATAGCCGGGCCCTGGCGTATCGGCCATGCCGCTGCGCATTTCAAAATGGACGTGTGGCGCCGGGCGCGCATCCCCTACAACGCCGATAATTTGCCCAGCTTCAACACAGGATAAGCGTGGCGGGTAGCTATCTACGCCGCCCTCGCCAAGGTGTCCATACTGGCTATAGGCGATAGAGCCATCGGGGAAGGTGTGCTCGATGATAATGACGCCACCATCGCGCCCCCAACCGTTAGGAGAACTATAAGTCACCCGTCCAGCCGCTATGGCACGGACTGGAGAGCCATAGCTCATCCCCCGCCCGCCATACCAATCTTCGGCTGTATGAAATCGCCCTTGATGACGTGGGCTAGCCGCGCTGAAACTTTGGACTAAACGCCATGTTTCGGTATCAATCGGGTAGCTGATACGCTCTACAACACCACATTCATTCTGCAAATGTGCCCGCCACCCGAATAGCAAAAAAATCGCTACAATGATCAGCCAGCGCTTTATCAAGGCGTTCTTATCCTTTACCGTTGTTTCATCCTGCTCACATGGGGGACTATGCCATATCAATCGGGTCTTCTGGCCTTTGAATATACTCAAGCACGCCTAACAACACAATAGGCACTAGTGCTAATGCGGCCATAGCAGATTCTGGGTCTTCCTTCAGTTGCTCTTCAATCGTTTCTAGAAGTATGTCCAGCGCTTTAATGAGGATGAGGAGCAGCGCCAACAATTCATAAGTGACGCGGGTGAGGTGCTTGGGGCTGGCCTGCATGTTCAGGACAAGATAGCTTGTCGCCACCATCGAGGGCATCATGACCAATGTTGCCAGCGCCAAAGAGAGCAAAAGCGCCTGTGTCGTTGTATCGTTGAGCGCGCTCATCTGCGCCTGCGCTTTTAGGCTCATGGCAACGCGCGCCATGATATTCATCGCCAAACGCTCTGGCGCGCGGGCGTGGGGCGCGGTTTGTAATAATTGGTGCACTTGTTCTAATTGCTCATAGAGAGCGGTATCCGGCTCGTGCTGTATCGCCTCTGCTAGCGCCTCTTCTTCCTCAGGGTGCAATTCGCCATCCAGTGCGGCCTGAAGTTGTTGCAGCAAGCGTTTATTCGTCATCGGCTAAATGCCCTCCTATTTGTGTGGCACGAGCGTTCTGGGCATATTGCTCGGCCAACATCTGGCGTGCGCGCCATAGGCGGCTTTTGATTGCGCTCTCGGTTGAGTCCATAATTTCGGCAATTTCGGCATAAGAATAATCGTACCAGTAGCGCAAAACCACAGCGGCGCGATAGTCCGGACTGAGCGTATCAAGCAATTCTTGCACCATACGGCTCTCTTCGTCTCGCAAGACAGCATCTTCGGGTTCTGGTTCGTCACTACGCAACGCCAATTGCGCTGGTAATGGCTCATCAATCGAAAGAAATTGCAGGCGGCGTTTACGTAGGCGGTCTATGCAATGGTTCGACGCTATAGAGAGCAGCCAAGTTTTGAACGAGCGCTGGCTATCGTAACGATTTAAGTTGTTGAAAGCGCGCAAGAACGCCTCTTGTGCGGCGTCTTCTGCTTCTGCAGAGTCGCTCAACATGCGGTAGCACAAGTTATATACCGCATCCTGAAAGGTGTAAACCAGTTCCGCAAAAGCATCTTGCTCGCCACGTAACGCGCCCTGTACCCATGCTACAATTGTAGGGTCTTCCGGCAAGGGTGGCCTCCCTAATCAAGTGTCGCCACTTTCATCCGGATGACAGCCTATCTATCACCCTATACGCAGAATGGCGACAAAATGTTACACTACCGCTAAAATTGTTATAGCATACGTTTACTTGTTTTGTTTTATCGACAAAATCATTATAACATATGCCCTTTTTACAGGGGTATTTGTTTATTCATTGCCCCCATTTTGGGAGTTTGATTTTCATGCGAGAGATTATCAGGGGGGTTGTATCTGCAGATGATGCCTATTGAACCAGTGGAGCGTTTTAAGCACATGCTAGACCAGAAAACCTATGACGCCATCACCGCCCGCCTCCAAGCCTATGGTTACCAACTATTTGCTCAAGGCGATACGTTTTATCACACGCAAGTGTTCCGCCCTGCTGAAGAGCAAATTGATGTTGATAGTATCCTAGCCGCCGAATTACCCGCGCATTTTATAGCGTCGGATGCCCTCGTTGTGGCGGATGAGGCGTATTTGAACCATCTACAACGCACCGTGAAAGCGCTCTATAACGGTACAACTTTCGTCTTCCGCCGTTTAGAGGGTCAGCCATTGCGCCTTTGGTGCGATTTGGGCTATTTTTACGATAACTTGCTGTCTTGCGCGGCTTTAGATGCCGAATTATGCGCCAATCATGGCCTGCCCTTACGGGAACAATACTACAACTCGGTCGCGCCAGTGGCGGCGCTTTTTACGGGGCGCGGGCGTAGCGCTGCGGTGGGCGTAGCAGTATTGACGGTGTTCAATAATAATGGGCGCTATCAAGCTATTTTAGGGCGACGTTCCCAACATGCCGCTACTTACCAACAGGCTTACCATGTCGTGCCCGCGTTTATCTTCCAGCCCAGTACCCCTACACTGCGCTATCCGCTTGAATGGTCTATTCAGCATCAAATTTATCGGGAATTCCTCGAAGAGCTTTTCGGATTAGAGGAATTGCTCAACCCCGATAAGCCCGATTACTTTCACCAACACCCCGCCTTGCAAGGGCTAC
>WGEI01000128.1 GCA_015492875.1 Anaerolineae bacterium
GACGAGCGGGCGTCCATGATGCGGATGTCGCCAACATACAGACGGCCATCCTCACCAATGTAGGCGCTTTCCACCGAGAGGTCAAAGGGTTCTGGCAGGTCGCCGAAGCTCCAGGGCGCACCGGGTGTCAGCGGCGGGCTGAAGTAAGTAGTCGCGAAGTCCGCTTCACCGTTATACACGGCGAGGACAGCTTGCGGGTGGCCACCAGCTTCTACTTGTTCACCAGGGGTGACGCCATGCGCCTGCAACAACACTGAGGGGACAATGAAGCCAGAGGTTGAGCCAGTATCAGGATACGCCCAAGTCTTGCCCTCAAGGTCACCAATGGTGTAAATATCGCTATCGCGGGCGACGAGAATTTGCGACCAGTAGACAGGCCAACCAAAACGCACCGCAGCCGCGCCAACTTCCACACCGCAGCGGTTATTGGCAATCACATAACCAGCGGCGGGGATGAAGCCCATAGAGCTATCGGGCGCGGCGCACATCGCCTCAACAGTGGCGGCGTATGAAGTCGGCACAGACACCTCAAAGCTGAGGCCCGTCGCGGCTTCCAACGCATCGGCCAGCAGGGCGCCGCCCTCAACCAACACATCGGCTTCTACCGACGGCACAAAAAATACTTGAATAGGATTACTTTCGGAGCCGAGTTCATCCTGTGCGCCAACGCTCACCGCCGTCAACGCTAGAACCAGCACCAGAACAACAACTAAAGTCTTCTTAAGCATCGATTTCCCTCCATTGCTTAGGGACGCTTAGTATATATTAACCGCGCAACATTGTAGCCCGACTTTGTTAAATCTTCATCAACATTTGAGGAAAATCTCACATAGGCTACATTACGCTTCATAATATTAGCGCAATTTACGAATTTGTGCCCCTAGTTTCAGAAAATTGCACAAAACCTCTTTTGCCACCCCTAAGACTAATTGACACCTTGCCCGTTTTCTCCCCGCCTTTCGTGCGTTACAATCACAGAAAATCATGCGCCGCATGAGTGACAGCCGCATAAAAATGATATTTTACTGCCCATTATTTAGGCCGTCCGTGTATGAGGAGCTAAAAAGATGAACCGCACGGAAAAATTAAACCAGCTCAAAGCACAGTCCCGTTTCACCGTTCTCATCGTCGGCGCAGGCATTAACGGCATCGGCACATTCCGCGACCTCGCTTTGCAAGGTGTTGACGTGCTCATCGTCGACCGTGCCGACTACAGCGCGGGGGCGAGCGCGGGATCTTCCCATATGGCGCATGGAGGCATTCGCTATCTGGAAAATGGCGAGTTCCGCCTCGTCAGAGAGGCACTCCACGAGCGTAATTTACTCATCGAAAACGCACCTCACTACGTCTCCCCCCTGCGCACGACCATCCCCATCTTCCGCTACTTCAGCGGCCTACTCAATGCCCCGCTGAAGTTCCTCAACCTGCGCAACAAACCCGCCGAACGCGGCGCAATTGTTATCAAGCTGGGGCTGATGATGTATGACTGGTACACCCGTGACCACCGTGTGACACCCACTCACCGTTTCTACGGGCGCAAAGCATCGCTAGCGCGCTACCCGAAGATGAACCCAAACATCCGCTTCACCGCCACCTATTACGATGGCTTCATCGCTGTACCGGAACGGCTGGCGCTAGAGGTGCTCATGGATGGCGAACGAGAAGGGGGGAGGGCAATTGCCCTCAATTATATGAGCTTAGTCGGGGCAGAGGGCGATAACGTCCAACTGCGCGATGAACTCAGCGGCGAAGTTTATACCATACAGCCGCAAATCGTCATCAACGCCGCTGGCCCCTGGATTGACTTCGCTAACCAAGCGATGAAACGCCCCACCCACTTCATCGGCGGCACAAAAGGCTCGCATCTGGTGCTCAATCACCCGCAGCTGCGCGAGCAACTCGATGGCGAAATTTTCTTCGAAAACCAAGATGGTCGTATCGTGCTTATCTTGCCCTATTTTGACCGCGTCATGATTGGCACGACCGACATCCCCATCGACAATCCCGATGATGCCCGTTGCACTGAAGAAGAAATTGAATACATGTTAGGCATGGTGCGGCGCGTTTTCCCAGATATTACCGTCACACGTGACCATATCGTCTATCAATTCAGTGGCGTGCGCCCCTTGCCCGCCAGCGATGCCGATAACCCTGGCCAAATCAGCCGCGACCACAGCATTAAAACGCTGGAAGCTGGCGATGGCTTGGCCTTCCCCGTTCTATCACTCGTCGGCGGCAAATGGACGACTTTCCGCGCCTTCAGTGAGCAAGTCACCGATGAGGTTTTACGCCGCTTAGGGCGTGAACGGCGCGTCAGCACCCGCAACATGGCCATTGGTGGCGGCGCAAATTACCCCAAAGACGAAACCGCCCGCAACGCATGGTTAGAGCAAGTGGCCGAAGATAGCGGCATCGACCCGCCCCGCTTGCGCCAGCTCTTCGACCGCTACGGCACGCGTGCGGCAGACATCGCCCGCCATATCGCCGAAGACACAGATACACCGCTCACCCATCACCCCGCCTATAGCCAGCGGGAAATGGCCTATCTATGCCAGCATGAGCAGGTTGTGCATCTCGATGACCTGTTGTTGCGGCGTACGATGATCGCCATGCACGGCGACATCAGCGGCCCCCTCGTGGCAGAAGTGGCCGAAGTCGCGGCGGGCGTGCTGGGCTGGGATGAGGCGCGTAAAGCGGAAGAGCTGGAGCGCACATTGACGATATTGCGCCAAGAGCATGGCTTAACTGAGGAGCAACTCGCCCTCTCGCCTACCTTATAATCATCGCGCGGGTTAACAAATGAAGAGGGCTGGCACTATTCGCCGCCCTCTTTGAGATACCGCTTCCCCTTAAGCGCCTCTGGTAGCAGGCTTTCATCTGTATAGGCCTCATATCCCGCGCCATAACCCAATTTGCGCATGAGGCCTGTGGGCGCGTTGCGTATCTTCAGCGGAATAGGCAAGTTGCCGTGCTGCTTGACATCGTCCAGCGCCGCAAAATAAGCTTCGCCCGCCGCCCTACTCTTCGCCGCCATCGCCAGATAGGCCGTACCATGCGCCAAATTGTACTGGCACTCTGGCAGGCCAACAGTCTCCACCGCCCGAAACACCGCATTCGCCAATACCAGCGCCATCGGGTCGGCCAGTCCAACGTCTTCGCTAGCGAAAATCACCATGCGCCGCGCGATGAACTTCGGGTCTTCGCCCACGTCAATCATCCGCGCCAGATAGTACAACGCCGCATCGGCATCACCCGCCCGCATACTCTTGATATAGGCGCTGATGGTGTTATAGTGCTCTTCGCCCGCGCGGTCATAGCGCAATTGCTTGCTTTGGAGCGTTTGCTTGATATGTGCCAGTTGTAATTGCCCCGCACCACCATAAAGCTGCCCCGCCGCTTCTAACAAATTGAGCGCCGCCCGCCCGTCGCCATTGGCATAAGCCGCCAAAAAGCGCGCCGCCTCGTCCGCCACTTGCACACCGAGCGCTGCCGCCCCCCGCGCCACAATCTCCAACAGGTCATCCTCGTTGAGTGGGTTGAGGGCGAAAACCTGCATCCGTGAGAGTAACGCGCTAATCACCTCGAAGCTGGGATTTTCGGTCGTCGCACCAATGAGCACCAGCGTGCCATCTTCTACATAGGGCAGTAAATAGTCTTGCTGCGCCTTGTTGAAGCGGTGAATTTCGTCGAGGAAGAGCACCGCGCCGCCTTCGGGAGCAGCATACTGTGGGGGTGTTGTGTCAAAAAGTGAGGGCTGTTGCGGCTGTTGCGGGCGTTGTAGCTGTTCGATGATGGCGCGCACCTCGCTTTTGCCCGCCGCCACTGCCGAAAGTTGGAAGAAAGGCCGCGCCGCCGCCCGCGCCAAAATACGCGCCAAAGTCGTTTTTCCCACGCCGGGCGGCCCCCAAAAAACCATCGAACGCACCTGCCCGCGCTCTACTAGCAGGCGCAAGGGCTTGCCTTCGCCCACTAAATGCTGCTGGCCAATGAACTCATCGAGCGATTGCGGACGGATACGGTCTGCAAGCGGGGCGTTTGTCATCATCTCACCTCAATTCCACCAACAGAACATCAGTACAGTTTCGCAGAGGCGCAAGAGAAGTGCAAGGTGCGGGATGTCATGAGGATTGACCGCACCCAAACCCCTGTTGTTGTTCATGGGAGCTTGCCGCCCCCAAGCCCCATGTTGTAAGGACTGGCGTCCTTAAAAATCCTGTTAGGGAATAGTATCAAGCGTGGCGCTGGGATGGGCTGTCGCAACCATCCAACGCTAGCGCCATATTTACCTGTAGCACATTTTCGGCACGCAGTGCCGAGCAATGGGGTCGAGGGGCCGAGCTGAAGTTTTCAGCCGTTCCCTCGCAGGGTGCGAGACAGCGTCCCGCATAACGCCTCATCCCCCGCACCAAGCAAACAAAGCAAAACCATTTTGCGAAGGCCACTCGCGTAGCGAGGGCATTCGCCCAAAAAAGTTTTTGTCCACTTTTTACAAAAAGTGGTGGGGGTGTGAAGGCGAAAGCCTTGCATTATCTTTTGTCATGGTAGTGCCAACACGCTTTCCATCAGGACAACCGTGTATGGTTGCCACGTAGATAGTAGCCAATAAATTTGCACTTGATTATCGCCAAACGGGCGGGTGAAGCGCTCCAGCACATAAGGGCCATAGAGTTCGCCCTGTCCGCCTAAACGCTCGGTTTGGTCATCGCCGATATAGCGCCCATAGGCGGGGCCTGCGCCATAATCCTGCGTTGGGTCAAAGAGCACTAGCGGTTCGCTCCATGTCCCCCAAGGCTGTTCGGCCACGCGCATATGAATTTGCTGGCGGGCGGCGTTGTAGGTGGCCATCCATAGGCCGAGCGCGCGGTTATAGTGCACAAGCGGCTCGCCAAAACCCCAGCCATGCTCCACCATTGACATCAGCCCTGGCCCTTCGCCATGCGCAATCGTGAAAATCGGCGTGGCGTCCATCTCTTCAGTAGACCATGTGAGCGTTTGGCCATCGATGGCGCTGAGGAAATGCAGGGCGCTTCTATCGCCTTGCTGGAGGCTGCTCAAGGGCGTGGCTGCCAAATAAACCTGATTATACGTTTGATTGCCACTGCCAAAGACCAATACCAACGGCGCTTGCCCTGCAGGTAGGCCTGGAATGTCACTTTCATAAAGCGCGGCGGCCAAATCGATGAAATGGGTGCTGCCAAAATCGTAAACCCATTGGAAAGTGCGCCCATCGTCATCGGAGCGGGCGACAACCGAACGGGTCGCGCCGTCGGTGGTAAACCAGACGAACATGGTCGCGCCGTCGCTGATGGCCGCCACCGGTGCGTTGAGCGTTCCCAAATGGACACAGTCCGTTTGCCCAAATTGGGGGCAGTCAATGCGCGGGTTGAGGTAGCCGCGCCCGCTATTGGGGTCGGTCAAAACTGTCAGATAGAACTCCTCTGGCGTCGTCGCTTCGGTATAGGCGATAGCGTCATCGTGGCGCTCATCCCAGCCGTCGGACTCTGGGTCGGAATCGCCAAAGAGCAGCCACAGTTTCCCCTTATGCTCAAAGGGCACGCCTAAATCGGTAAAGGCCAAATTGAAGCGGCTTTCAGTCTGTTGGCGCGTGGGGCTAAACGTTTCGAAGTCTATATCGCCGATGACCTGTTCCACCTTGCGCGTATAAACTAGGGTGAAAGGGTTCGGGAGTTGGCTAGTTTGGGCGGCGGACGCAGTATTGAAACGGAGTTGGCCGATGTTGAGATTATAGGTGAGGCCGCCACCACCGGAGCCAGTGAAATAAACGCTATTTTCCCCTGCACCTTTGGGGATGAGGCTGGCGATGAAACCGCCGGGGAAATAGCCCGCCCGTTGCCACGGCCCCCACGGCGCAGGCGCTTCGAAGACCGCGCCAACGGGGATAGGTTCATCAGTGTTCACGCCCGCTAAATTGCCCGCCACATGGTCAACGAAGCCGCTCAAAAAGATATAGCGCTGAATGCCCGCATGGTACATGGCCGACGCCTGCGCCAACGTAGATAGCCCTGCCAGCGGCACAGCGTCTGATTGCTGCGATGACCAAATCGGCGCGCCGTTGGCATCTAGGCCAGCGAAGTATTCATAGGCGCTATAAGTGAGGATGGGGTCGGCTTCTGGTGCTATAGGGGTAGGGGAGACGGGAACACGGGCTAGATAGACCGCTTGGGGTTGTGGGTCGTTGGCCACTTCGTTATGCACGCCAAAGCCATAGAGATAGCCATCTTGATTGAGGCTATAGGCCTGCCCCATATTGATGAACATCATCACTTTGAAGGGGCTATCTATCCCCCATGGTGCGCCGTCGACATAGTTCCATGTGCGCCCATAATCATCGGAATAGGCCATATAGCCATAGGTGGGTTCGCCGGGGGGATAGTGCATATGAGCGTACATACGCCCGTTGATGAAAATCAAGCTCGATGGTTTATCTGAGTTGATAAAGACGCTGTAATCGCCATAGGGGATATGGCGGCTGATGACGCACTGGTCTTCGCCTTCACAGGGGGCGAAGGTGGGCGGCGCCCCGTTCAAAAGCAAGAGGCCGGCGGGGGTATATTGGCACAGCGGCAAACATTGCTCACAACCGAAGACCTCGCAATACTCATTATCTAGGTCATTGACGGTGTAGCAGCCGGGCGAGACCTCGCTATAGTCCGCGTCGAACTCGTCGGGTTCATCCATGAGCAGGGTGGGTAAACAGCGGTTCATGCCGGTGGCATCGCCGAACATGGTGTAGGTGTTACCATCATCCGCCCATGTTGTCGTCCACAAATCGCCGATATAGGGCAGGGCTTGATAATCCCCCACAAGTTCCACGTCGGTGATAACACACCCTTCACAATCTGATGGTGCTTGAGCGCTTAAGCCACTGCTCAACACGGCTAATAGCAGCAAACCGAGCATAATGGGGAAGCGTTTCAGCATAAGTCACTCCTCTTCTATCTTGCGGCTGTAATAAATATCGATGCCGGGGCTGCCGTCCTCTCGCCAGAAGATTTGGGCGAAGATGAGTTCGCGCCCATCTGCGGTCATAGAGAGTTCGGCGATAGGGGTTTCGTTACTGATGAAGAGCTGCGGCGCGCTCCATTGTTGGCCTTCAGGGGCGAGGCGCTCTAGGCGATAAATATCGAGGTTGCCAATCTGCGCACGGTCAGAGGTGATGTACAAGGTCATGCAATCATCTGTGAGGAAGGCTTGCGAATCTTGTATCTCTTCATAAGGCTCAGCATTAATGGGGTAGGGGGCTAAGATGAACTCACCTTGAAAGTCCTGCGCAGCGGCATTTTCCATAACGCACAAATTGGCATCGCTGGGGCAATCGAACCATAGTTCGTCCAGCGCATCACAATAGTGCGGGTTGCCCTCAGTATCGCCCGTTTGGAAGTCTAAGCGCTCTCCGTTGCGGTAGATAGTGACCGGCGCGCTTTCTCCCAACTCAAATGAGCGGCGCGTGGAGTTATAAAACAGGTCGCCACTTTGCGAAAGATAGGCACAACATTCTAGCGCGGGGCTATCGTCTTGAGAGATAGGGTGGATATAGCGTTCGGTAAAGGGGCGCGGGCTGATATAGAGCTTGCCATCGATGCCGCGCGCTACTGCGCTTTGCGGGTCGGCTAGAATTTCCTCCGTGATGGCCTCTGCTGCGCTAATCAGGTCGGGGTAAGGGTGATAAAAGAAAATGATTTGGCTGCCGTCGCGGGTGATATAGGGCGAATCTTCCCAGCCATCGTCATTGAACGGGAGCTTGATAGGCCTCATCCAACCTGCTTCATGAATGATAGCCGTTCCAGCTTCACCTTCGGGATAAACGTCTCGTGGGGCGGCGGTGGCGATGGGGATGTGGCTGGTTGGTGTTGGGCGCAAATGGGGCGCGGCGGTTGTTGTCGGCATGATGAGCGCCATTGCGCCCAATAGCCCAACACTGATGAGTATGAGTAAACGGTGTTGAGCGGTCATTGCGCCATCCGTGATTTATTGCGCTGTGCAGCTAGCATTAGGCTGTAAGCGGTAAATGCGATTGGCCGCTAGCGCGATTTCAGCATCGCCCATAGTCGTGCCCACTTTGGTGTGTGTGCCGCTGATGATGTCCGTGAGGACGGCGCAGCCCGTTGTGCGGTAGTTAATTGGTGCGAAGGTGAAGAGAATGGCGCTATCGTCGACCGCGTTGCGCCAAGCCACGCCCAGCCATTCCCCCGCTGAACTCACCAGCAATTTACGGTATTGCATTTGATCGACGACTTGGCGGTGGGCGAGGTTGATTTGCCGCAGCCAATCACGGTCGGCGGGGCTGAGGGCGTCGATTTCGTCAAAGTTGGCAATGTTGATGAGGCCACCTGCCGCCAGCGCGCGATAGTAAATCTCCATATCGATATAAGTGCCCGCGCCAATGCGATAGAGCAAGTATTCGTGGTTGCGCAGGCGCTCTAACTCGGCGACTTGTTCGGGCAGCGGGTTCGGGGGGCCAGTATAGGTTTCATAGTCGCCATAAGCATCTGGCCGCCCGATAAGCCCCAAACCCTCGATAATGATTTGCGATAGCCCCATTTGGCCGAAGGCGCGTTGAAGGGCGATGGCGCTATCGAGTTGGGGGTAGGGTTGGGGGTTGGCATAATCGGTGAGGATGGTTAAGCCATCCCAAGAATCGAGCCACAGGCCATCGAAGGGGATGCGCTCGTGTAGGGCGCTCAATTGGGCGACGGCGTATTGGCCATAGCCGTCTTGCGTATCGAAGCCAACAATATCGCCCCAGCCACCATCTTCAGGCTGGCCATCAATTTGCCACGCTATCCAATCGAGGTTATCTGCGACAAAAGGCGCATAGAGCGAGGCAGAGCTAGGATACCACAGGGTGATGAGAATGCCGCGGCGGTGGGCTTCTTCTACCAGCCGCTTGAGCGCTTCTTCCCCGCCGAGCATGGGGGAGACGGAGAGGGCGCGCGGCGCATGAAGTGAGGCGATGAGGTCGGGGTCTTCGGCGTCGCTTATCCATGGCGGTTGAATGATGAGATTGCGGATGCCCGCTGCTTCGGCGCGGGGTAGTTGGGTTTGGGTGAAACGGTCGAACCAGCTTTGCCCCGCTTCATAGTATTGTCCCGTTTGTAAGAAATGCTCTAGCGCGCCGAATACATCCTCTTCCAGCGGAAGATTCCACACCACACTAGGGACAGGGCGCGAGGCGATGACGCCTTGCCCTTGACTGTATGTCGTCTTCAGCTCTTCATAGACCGACGCCCAAATATCCGCCGCCGCCCACGACGTTACCGCGCCACGCGGGGACATCACCCAGTAGAGCGGTGTAGTTTGCCGCACGTCGCCCGCGCCTAACGGGATTTGGAAATTGTAGATATGCCGTCCGCCTTCCATGTTGAGGCGCACGGTGGCCGCTGTGGGCGTATCGAAAAAGGCCAAAACGGTTTTGCCAAGGCCGCTGCGGAAGGCGAACGATTGATGCATGGCGAACCACCGAATTGGAGAAGGGTAGTCGCCTAAGTTTTGGTAGTTGAACGGCTCTTCAATCAATTTGCGGAAGCTCTGCGCTATCATCCAATCGCCAGTAGCGGGCGCTAGCGGGAACTGTAGCGAGACGCTCTCCGCCGTTTGTAGCGCCGCGCCGCTCACCCGTACTGTGCTGGTGATGCCGCTAAAACTCTCGCCGATGAGGTTCAGGCTAACGGGGGCGAGCAGCCATTCCACCGTACCAGTTTGGCCATTCTCGACGACTGTCCATTGCAAGATGACGGTTTGGCCTTCTGCCCGTGCGCCGTCGAACTGGGCTTGTTCTAGCGATAGCGTGCGTTGTTGGCGTTGCCAAAGCGATTGCCATACGTAGTTGTTCTGAATATAAGCATCTCGATAGGCAGCCCAATCGAAATTTTCTGGCAAGGGGGCGGGCTGGCCATCGAGCACTGTCAACGCGATGGGGGCGCTAGGCGCGTCGTTGGGGTAATCTTCCAGCACGCTTTGCCCGTTAATGCGCAACGAGGCCAATCGCCCTAAACCGCCATTGGGCGCGCGCTTGAATGCCAACACAATACCATTTGGCCAGCTTAGCCGTAACGTGTCGCCGTCATCTTGTATCAGCTGGTCGCTTGGGGTGGGGGATGGCGCGTATTGGATGCTGGCATCTTCCCAGAAGAGGATAGCGTGGTGTGATGACGCGCTGTCGTCGTCATAAGTGAGTGTATACGCGCCTTGCGGGAATTGCGTCAAATCGAGCAAATCGAGGGCATCAAAGGCCACACTAATATAGAGCGCTTCCATATTATAGAGCGCTTCGGTTTGGCTACCAAAGCCTAAGCACAGGTTCGTGGCGCCGTAGAGTTCGGCGGGCAATTGTACTTGGGGCTGATGGCGCGCTTCGGTACTGCTCTCCCATAGCGTGCTCCAATTGGTTTTATCGGCGCTGGCGCGGATGGTGAAGCCGGGCGGGGCGGCGAACGTGGTGCGCTTTGTGCCGTCGGGCGTGCTGAGGGCGAGGGCGGTAATTGGTCGCCCAAAGTTGAAGCAATAGCGCAGTTCCCCACTCCAATGAAATGTGATACCCCCTTCAGGGTCTTTGAGGAAAAACATGTCATAAACCGCCTCAAAATCAGCATCGCGGGCGACTTTGGCGTCCGTCGCATCGGGGGAAAGGCGGTCAACAGCGTAAATATCCGGTTCTTCTGGCTCTGGGGGCACTGTTTCCCATTGGCTCATGCGCCCGCGCCAATCGTGGCGGAAGTTATCGCCGTAAGTCCACTGTGCGCTGCCATCGGGGAAAATGGTGAAGCTGGACTCTGTGGGCATGGAGGCCAACAAGGGAAGCCCGTTTAAGCGCGGTTGCACTAAAGCGTCTACTGCGAAAATGCCTAATGGCGCTTGGGTGGCGCCGGCCACGTTCAAGCCAATCGTTGCTTGTTGGCTTTGGATGGTCGCCGCCCGTTCTCCCGCGCCAGCCTGAATATCTGGCCTATCCCAAGAAAAAGCGGTGTCTTGATCGCTGATGGTGGTGGGGTTGGTTTGGGCATAGATGATAGAGAAGCTGTTGAGGATGACTAGCGCGCTGATGATAGCCATCCAACGGGAGGGAATGCGATAACTGAACATAATAAACCTCAAAAAAGTTCTCAGGGGCGCGATGTATGGGAGCGAAGCCAGTCTCTACCTACGTATTTCAGTCTATCATGTTTTTCAGTGTGGGAAAATTTGTGAAAAGCGCCACAGCAAAATAGCTTATACAAATGATAGTTTGCGAAATTGGGCGATGTGAGAATAATCACATCGCCCATTCTTTTGTTGTGGTTACTTCTTCTTTGGTTTTTGTGGTTTTGGTGGGCCGGTTCGTTCCCATGTATGACCAGGCTTTTGCGTTGGTGGTAACGGTTTATCCCCCGGTTCAATCGTGAC